>NZ_JAOTID010000007.1 GCF_026163695.1 Shumkonia mesophila
GCAACCGCCCGCCCTATCAGCCGGTGACCACCGTCGACCGAACGCTGGCCGACATCGAGCAGCGCTTCGCCATCTGAGGAACGATGGTGATCTCCCCGCAGGATAAGAAAATCATCCGGCGGGCGCCGCTGTTCGCGGCGGTTTCGGAGGCCCTGCTCGACGAGCTGCTGAAGGACGCCCGCGTCGCCTCCTATCGGCGCGGCCAGATCCTTTTCCTGAGGGGCGACCCGGCCGAGCGGTTCTACCTGCTGCTCGACGGCTGGGTGAAGATCTTCCTCGACACCCCAAGCGGCGAGCAGACCGTCATCGAGATCATGCGTGGTGGCGAAACCATCGCCGAGGCGGCGATCTTTTTGGGCATGGCCTATCCGGCCAGCGCCGAGGTCGCCGACGACGCCCGCCTCGTCGAGATTCCCGCCCAGGCCTTCCTGGCCCGCCTGCGCCAGGACAGCGAGTTGGCGCTGACCATGCTGGCGGCGCTCTCCAAGCGGCTTCACCACCTGATCCAGCATATCGAGAAGGTGCAGGCGTTCTCGACCCCGCAACGGCTGGCGGGGTTCCTTCTCGGCCTTACCGACAAGACGGCGGGCGAGGTCGCACTCCGCCTGCCCTACGACAAGTCGCTGGTCGCCGCCCGCCTCGGCATGAAGCCGGAAAGCCTGTCGCGGGCCCTGGCCAAGCTCAGGGATTTCGGCGTCACCACCCAGGGCGATACCGTGCGCATCGCCGACATCCCGCTGCTTCAGGATTTCTCCGAGAGCGAGGAGTGAGCGCCCGGCGCCAAGGGGCGGCTCAAAAGACCAGATACAGCAGGATGATGACGGTCAGCGGAACGCCCATCAGCCAAAGAAGCACGCCGTACATTCCGTCCTCCTTGAGCCCAGACAGTCTCAGCGCCACCGCGTGAACCGGCTGAAATCGGTTCCCTCGTCGCGGTGCCGTCCTCCGGCGCTGGCGGCCCACCACGCCGCGGCCGCGCCCGTAAGCAGGACCGCGGCGGCCAGGAAGGCGGTCCAGATGCCGGTCCTGCGCGCGGTGTCGGCGGCCTTTTTCGCGTCCGCCATCACCTGGTCGATGCGCCGCTCCGCTTCGAGCGGTTCCACGCCCGTGCGGGCGGCGACGAGACGGGCGATATAGGTCCTGTCCGCGGCGGCAATCCCGCCCCGGACGGCGCTTCGGGCCAGGATGCGCGCCACCTCGCCCCGCGCCGCCGCCGGATCGACCCGTTGATCGGCCGACCGGAACAGCGAATCGACGGCATAGTCGAAAGCCTCGGGACTTTCCTTGCCGGCGCCGGCGGAGGCCAGCCCGCCGCCGACCTCGGCACCGCCGCGCACGACACCGGAAACGCCCGCGGCCGCCATCAGTCCGGCGACGAGAATACCGAGCGCCCACACGCTCAGTCCGTGCGCGCCGTCGCGCACCTCGACCTCATGCGGGGTGGCGTCCCAGGCGCGCCGGCGCATCCGGCCGGCCAGATAGCCGCCGGCCATGAAGCTGGAAACGACGACCCACAGGACCCACAGCCCCAGCGCGACGGCGAACACCGGGCCCGAGGCCCCCTCGCCTTCGAACGGAGAGACCATCGAAAGGCCGATGGCGGCGCCGAACGTCAGAAGCACCAGCGAGATCGCCGAGGACAGGACGGTGCCGGCGATGACCGCCGCCCAATCGATGTAGGACCTGATTTCGCCGGTGACCGCCGGTGCGGCGGCGCCCGCCGCGACTTGCCCTTGTCTCATCGCCATCGCATCGCTCCTTCGTGATTGCCCCAACGGCCCGTTGGTGGCCTAGCGCAGGCCGAGAAACGAGAGGATGGCCAGGACAATGACGACCAAGCCCACCAGATAGATGATGCTGTGCATGCGAATCCTCCGTTGTTGCGCTATAAACGGCAGCCCACAGAAAAAGTTCCGGGGGCAGCCCTTTGCGCCAGCGGAGGAAGACGGTGGTCCGGCACGGGAAGGATCTTATGGGCGTTTTCGGCGGGGCGTTGGCGGGGCTCGGACTGCTCGCCGGGCTGGCCGGCGCCGCCCCGGCCGCCGACCGCCAGCCGGGAGACGTGTTCCGCGATTGCCAGACCTGTCCCGAGCTGGTGGTGGTGCCGGCCGGCCGTTTCGTCATGGGCACCCATGCCGAGCGCTTTCCGGCCGAACGGCCGGCCCATCTGGTGACCATCGCGCGGCCGTTCGCGGTCGGCCGCTACGAGGTGACCTTCGACGAATGGCAGGCCTGCGTGGCCGAGGGTGGCTGCGCCCGGAATCCGGACGATCACAAATGGGGGCGGGGCCGTCGCCCGGTCGTCAACGTCAGCTGGCCGGAGGCGGCGGGTTACGCCGAATGGCTGAGCCGCAAAACGGGCGCCTCCTATCGCCTGCCCACGGAGGCCGAGTGGGAGTACGCGGCCCGGGCCGGCACCGCCACCGAATACTGGTGGGGCGACGATGCCGGGCAGGGCCGGGCCAACTGCCGGAACTGCGGGCCCGACATCAGCCACCGGACCGTCCCGGTCGGCAGCTTCGCGCCCAACCCGCTCGGTCTTTTCGACGTACACGGCAACGTCTGGGAATGGGTTCAGGATTGCTGGCACCCCACCCACGAGGGGGCACCCAGGGACGGTTCGGCGCGCCTGAACGAAACCTGCCAGGAACGGGTGACCCGCAGCGGTTCCTGGTATTACGTCGACACCAACGCGCGGGCGGCCTATCGCTCGAAGTTCCCGGCCGGCGCCTTCAGCTACGGCATCGGCCTGCGCGTCGTGCGCGAATTGCCCTGACCCCCGGCCGGGCCGGCGTCACTTGCTGGCCAGCGCGCGGGCCAACTGGCTCAACGCCTCCTGGTGGCGCTGGTTGGGGATCTGGGAGAAGTTGCGGGCCAGCTCCAGGCACATGCGCTGGCGCTCGTCGAGCGGCCCCCGGTCGTCGGGGTTGCTCAGGGTTTCGAAGAAATATTCGACGGGTACCCGCAAAACTTGCGAGATTTCGTACAGCCGTCCGGCCGAAATGCGGTTGATGCCGCGCTCGTACTTGTGGGCCTGCTGGTAGGTGACTCCGATCATGTCGGCCATCTGCTGTTGGCTCAGCCCCAACATGATCCGACGTTCGCGGATGCGGGCGCCGACGTGACGATCGGTATCGGTGGCGCGGCTGGTAACCGCGCCGGCCTCCTTGAGTTCGTGGGCTTCCTGTGGTTTCCGAAGCACTGGCGTTCCCTCCTGAACGTGAATTCAGGATCGCTCCGACGCCGTCCGCGCTCTGGCCGCGATCCTCTCCCGCCGCCGGGTTTGTCGCGTATGCAGAGTTGAAGTGCAAAGCCAGAACTCGTCCAACGCGGGACGCTCTGCCGTTTTCTGGCCTACCCGGTCGAAGGTCGACTATAGCACTTTCGGTATGAACAGTAGCGCACTATTTTAGGTCAGGCTTGCGCGTCGTGGTTGTTGACGCCGCCCGGGCGCCCCGGTTCAGCCGGAGATCCGGACCGTCCGGCCGCTGCGGGCGCTTTCATAGATGGCGAGGATGATGGCCACCGCCTTGCGGCCCTCGCGGGCGCCGACCAGCAGTTCCGTCTTGCCGTCGACGGCGTCCATCAGGTTCTTGAATTGGGCGGCGTGCAGCCGGAAATCGATGGCGGTGGGGTCGGCGGCGCCGCCGCCGCTGTCGCCCTTGTGGGCATATTCGGCGCGCAGCCGCTGGTCGGCCGGAGTTTCCTCGGCGAAGGCCCAGGTGGTGAGACTCTCCTCCTCGAGCACCGCCGATCCCCGGGTCCCGGAAATTTCGAGTTTCTTGAAAAATCCCGGGTAGACGGCGGTGGCCGCCTCGATCACGCCGAGCGCCCCGTTGGCAAAGCGCAGCGTCGCCACCGAGACATCCTCGAAGGAAAGCCGGTCGTGGCCCAGGGTGTCGGCGAAGGCCGACACCTCGACGACCGGGCCCATGAACCACTGCAACAGATCGACGGCGTGAATGGCCTGGGTCATCAGCGCGCCGCCGCCGTCCAGCGCCAGCGTGCCGCGCTTCGAGCGGCCGTCGTAATAGTCCTGGGTGCGCCACCACTTCACATAGGCGTCGCCCAGGGTCAGGCGGCCGAAGCGGCCGGCGTCGATGGCCTGCTTCAGGACTTGGGCGCCGGCGATGAAGCGGTTCTGGAAGACGCAGGCGGCGATGACGCCGGCCTTCTCGGCCGCCTCGATGATGCGGTCGCAACGCTCCAGCGTGACATCCAGCGGCTTTTCGATGATCACGTGCTTGCCGGCCGCGATGGCGGCCAGCGCCGGCTCGACGTGCAGTGCCGACGGCGTTCCGATGGCGACGATGGAAATGTCGGGGTTATCGGCCAGCGCCTTGACGTCGGCGTATCCCTTGACCGGAAAGGTTTTGCAAAAGGCGGCCAGGCTCTGCGGATTGGTGTCGCAGGCGCCGACCAGGCGGGCGCCCTCGACGGACTGGATGGCCCTGGCGTGGAACGCCCCGATGGTGCCGGTGCCGACGATCCCGAATCCGATGGTCATGACGTTTCCTTTTCCCGATGGTTTTTGGTCGGCCGCAGTCAGTCGGTCGGGCTGCCCGGCGCGCGGCGCATAGAATAGGCCACGGAGGTCACCGAGATCACGTAAAAGAAGATGGCGATGGGCGAGCGCAGCAGGGTCGTCCAGTCGCCGTACGCGGTGATCAGGGCGCGGCCCAATACGTCCTCGGCGATCGGCCCCAGGATGACGCCCAGTACCACCGGCGCGGCGGGAAAGCCGTGCTTCTGCATGAAATATCCGATGATTCCGAAGATCAGCGCGATAGTCATGTCGTAGGAGCTGTTGGACAGCGAGAACGAGCCGATGAAGCAGAGCGCCATGACCAGCGGAAAGAGGGTGGCCGCGGGCACCTTGAGGATCATCGGGAACAGACGCACGCTGACGAAACCGAGCAGCAGGATCAGAACGTTGGCCATCAGAAGCCCGGCGTAAACGGCGTTGATGATCTCGGGAGTCTCGGTGAACAGCAGCGGTCCGGGCCTGACGCCGATCAGCATCAGGGCGCCCAGCATCACCGCCGTCACCACGTCGCCGGGGATGCCCAGCGTGAGCAACGGCACCATGGCGCCGCCGGTGGTGCCGTTGTTGGCGGCCTCGGGGGCGGCCACCCCCTCGATGCAGCCGGTGCCGAACCTCTCGGGGTGTTTGGAAAACCGTTTCGCCTCGTTGTAGGCGAGGAACGAGGCGATGGCGCCGCCCGTTCCGGGGATGACGCCGATGAGGGTCCCGATCAGCGACGACGGGATGATCACTTTCACCAGACCGAGCATTTCCCTGGCCGTCGGCAGCAGGTTGCCGAGGACGGGCGCGGTCTCGCCGCCCGCCTTGTGCACCTTTTCCAACTGCACGAACACCTGCGATATGGCGAACAGGCCGATCAGCACCGGCAACAGCGGAAAGCCGGTCATCAGGCTCGGGATGTCGAAGGAATAGCGGGCGTAGCCGACGATGGGATCGATGCCGACCACCCCAATCATCAGCCCGAAGACGCCGGCGATCAGGCCCTTGGTCAGCGACTTGCCCGATACGCTGGCGATGATGGTCAGCCCAAAGACCATCAGCGCGAAGTATTCCTCGGGCCCGAACTCGAGTGCGAAGCCGGCCAATTGCGGGGCGATGAACATCAGGCAGAAGGTCGAAATGATGCCGCCCGCCGCCGAGGCGATGGTGGCTACCCCGATGGCCTTGCCGGCTTCGCCTTTCTGCGCCATCGGATAGCCGTCGAGCACGGTGGCGGCGGCGGATGGCGTCCCGGGTGTGCTGATCAGGATGGCCGATATCGAACCGCCGTAGATCGAGCCGCAGAACATGCCGCACATCATGACCAGCGCGGTGCTGGAATCGACGTAGAAAAGGAAGGGCAGCAACAGGATGATGCCGACCGATCCGGTGAGTCCCGGCAGGGCGCCGACAGCGATTCCCCCGGCCACCCCGATGAAAAGAAACGGGAAATGCGCCGGGTGGAGCACGAAGGCGAATCCGCTCAGGACCGGTTGCAGAAATTCCATCGCATGCCTCAGAACAGGTCGAACCGCGGCAGCGGCACCTTGAAGATCATCCGGAAGACGCCATAAAGCGCCGAACTGCCGAGAATGGCGACCGCCAGCACGACGGTCCAGCGCCGCTCCATGAAAAGCAGCACCGTTCCGGCCAGGAACAGGCCGGTGGCGATGAGGAAGCCCAGGCTGTCCAGCACCTGGGTGTAGACGAAGCCGAGGGCGACCATGGCCGCGATGCGCTGAACGTGCCCCTGGCGTATCCAGGTTGCCGCCGAGAAGGTGGAGGCGGCCTTCATCGGCCGCGGCCGCCGCAACGCCTTGACCACCAGCACGCAGGCCAGGCCCGCCATGCAGAGCGTGACGAGGCGCGGGAAGAAGGTAGGTGAAAGCGCGACGGTCTGGTCCGGGAAGGTGAAGGTCAGCGCGAACATCGCCGACGACAGGAAGAGAAGAAGGATTCCGATGGCGACGTCTGCTCTCATGGCGGAAATTCCCGGCAGAAGGGAAAGGCGGGAGGCGGCGGTCCGACCGCCGCCTCCGACGGGCTGGGCTTACTTGTAACGGTCGCCCAGCTTGTTGGTCTTGACGATGTCCTCGTAGAGCTTGTCCTGCTCCTTGATGAACTTGGCGAACTCTGCGCTTCCCTTGTAGTCGAGCAGGATGCCGGCCTGCTTGGCCCTCTTGAGGAATTCGGGGTCCTCCATGGCCTTCTTGAAGGCGTCGTGGATGACCTTGATCTTGGCGGGATCGGTGCCCTTGGGGGCGGCGAGGCCGCGCCACTGGCCAAGGTCGAATTTTACGCCCTGCTCGATGGCGGTCGGCACGTTGGGGAAGAGTTCCAGGCGCTTCTTGGAGAATACGGCGAGTGCCCTGAGGTCGCCCGATTCGATCTGCGGCACGCCCTCGGGCGGGCCGGCGATGGCCATGTCGACATGGGCGCCCACCGCGGCGGTGATCAGGGGGCCGCCGCCGGCATGCGGTACGTGGTTGAAGGTAACGCCGGCCGCTTTCTCGAAAGCCAGCGCGATCATGTGGGTGCCGCCGCCGGCCCCGGCGTTGCCGAGGTTGACCTTTCCGGGCCGCTTCTTGGCGTCGGCCAGCAGATCGCCCAGGCTCTTGTAGGGCGAGGCCTTGGGCACCAGGAACCAGCAGGGCGCCTCGACCAGGTTGATCACCGGCTCGAAGGTGGTGGCGTCATAGGGCGTCTTGCTCATGTGGACCTTGGTGATCGAGGGCGTCGCCCAGGCCACGAAGTAATGGCCGTCGGCTTTCTTCTGCATGGCCTCGGCGTAGCCCGGCACGGCGCCGCCGCCCGGCCGGTTGACGATGATCGTCTGGACGTTGTTGAGGTATTTCGGCAGCACCGTGGCGAAGGTGCGGTAGACCACGTCGGTCGCGCCGCCCGCCCCCCACGGCACCATGATTTCGATCTCCCGATCGGGATAGCCGGCAGCCGTGGCGATCCCGGGAAGGGCCGCGACGAGCGCCGTGCACAGCAGTTTCCTTAACATCGTGATTTCCTCCTTGCCGTTGGCTTGGTTCTTGTCGTTGTCAAAGCTCAAGAATGTCGGGCCGGCAGAACCGGATGCCGGCGACTTCCATCCCCAGGACCGGGAAGGTGACGGGCGGCGACAGGATGACCGGGCCACCGGCGGTGGCCAGCATGGTGTCCTCGCTCTTGGCGCCGGTGATCGACGGGTTCCAGGTGAAGGCCTGGTTCTCCTGGACGATGTGGGGGGACTCGAAGGTGACCTTGTAGTCGCGGCCCTCGTAGCCGATGGCGCCGCCCTGGTGATGAAGCTCGAATTCCTCGGGGAAGCCAGCTTCGGCGTAAGCCTCGATCCCCTTGCGGAAGGCTTCGGCCGCCGGCCGTCCCGGCACGGTATGGGCCATCAGCGTGCAGTCGACCCTGACGGTGGCGTCATAGCGGCGGCGCAGGTCGGCCGGCAGGGGCCCGAACTGCACGAAGCGCGTCAGCGAGACGATCAGTCCCCCCTTGCGGGCGTTGACGCACAGCATGGCCCGCTTCTCGACCCGGCGGTCGGTGGCGAGCGGATGGCGAAAGCGGGCGATGCGGTCGTCGGCGGCGCAGAAGGTGGTGATGTAGTCGAGCCCCCGGTCCCACAGACGGGCGGCCAGCCGGCCGACGACCGTGCATTCCTTGTCGCCGGGTCGGATTTCGGCGGTGGTTTCCTCGATGGCGCGCGCCGTCTCGATCCCCACGTCCTTGTAACGCTCGACCTCCCACGGCGTCATCGCATGGCGCAGCGGCGCCAGGTTTTTCGCGACGTCGACGGCACCGGCCATCGGCACGTCGGCGCCCAGGCGCGGGCCGGCCAGTTCGCGGGCCAGTGCGGACTCGCCATCGGCGTGCCAGGGGAAGGAGCGCACCTCATAGCCTTGGGCCTCGATCTCTTCTTCCTCGATGAGGCGCGGCGCCTCGATGTTGTTGGCGAGGATGTACTCGGCCTCGCGGCCGATCAGAGCCGAGGACACGCCGATCTCGGTGGCGATGCCGACCAGGTTCCTGGCGCCGCCGGTCAGCCAGGCGAAGTTGGATTGGCGCTTGATCAGGATGCCGTCGAGGCCTAAATCCTCGAGGAGTTGGCGGACCTTGCGCTTCTTGGCGTCGATCTCTTCCTTGACGAACATGGTGCGCTCCTCTGGGGAGGGGGCGTCCGTGCCGGCGTGCCGGGGCGATCAGCGGCGATGAGCCGCCCCCGGCGATGGGACTTCTGTTCGATTCCCGAATGGCCCGGCACGCAAGCCTCCCTGGCTTTCTTGAACGTGATTCGGCTTCCCGATCCCGCGGGTTCTTTCCGGAGGCCGGCCTTTCCATGGCCGGTTCGCTCCTTCCGCGCGACCTCAATTACCATATCAGTTTATGAAAAATCCATCAATGGGCCACGCGATGCCGATAAGAATATTTATAATAATACATTGATATTAAATGATTTTATAGAGATGCGAGTTCTACCATTGGACAAGCTGCCGGGATAACTGATATGGTAGTTATCATGAAGTCTCCAAATCTTTCCGCCCTGATCGACCGCCGTATGGCCCCCGGCTCCCAGGTCTATGCGGTGCTGCGCGAGCACATCGTCAAGGCCCACTTCCTGCCCGGCGCCGCGCTGTCGGAAAAGCGTCTGGCCGAGGAACTGGGGGTGAGCCGCACGCCGGTGCGCGAAGCCCTGATCCGGCTGGCCGAGGATGGCCTGGTCAACATCGTGCCGCAGTCGGGCACCTATGTGGCCCCCCTCGACGTCGCCGCCGTCCACGACAGCCAACTGATCCGCGAAGCCCTGGAGTGCGCGACCGTTTTCGCGGCGGCCCGCAAGGTGACGCCCGAGGAGGGCGACGATCTGGCGCGCATCCTGGCCGAGCAGAAGCGCCATCTGGCGGCCGGCGACCACGAGGGCTTCATCGCCGCCGACGATGCCCTGCATGCCCGCCTGATCGAGATCAGCGGCCACAAGGGGGTGGCCCGCACGGTGCAGGGGGCCAAGCTGCACCTCGACCGCATCCGCTACATCGCCGGCGAGGATTCGCCGCACATCCACTTCGTCATCGGCCAGCACGAGGAAATCATCGACCGCGTCATCCATCACGACGGCCGCGGCGCCAGGCGGGCCATGCGCGGCCACCTGCGCCTGGTCTTCGAGAAACTCGACCGCCTGCTGTGGGAACGCCAGGTGCTGTTCGCCGCCGAGCCCCGCAACGGCGGCCGGGGCGGGCGCGACCGTGCGACGCTGGCCGCCCGCCCGGCTTGGAACGCCGCTTCCTAGACCTTGGGCGCCGTTGCCGTCATCGACGGGCGCTTCTCCACCTTGGCGTACCAGGCGGCGAGTGCCGGATGGCGGTTCCGCCAAGCGTCGCCGGCATAGCGGAGGTCAAGGTATCCCAAGGCGCAGGCGATGGCGATGTCGCCGATGGAAAGAGTCCCGGCGGGGTCGGCCAGCGCCCCTGCGGCGGCTTCCGCCTCCAGGGCGTCGAGGCCGCGCTCGGCCTTGCGCTTCTGGCGCTCGATCCAGTCCCCGTGTTGCGTCGCCGCCGGCTGCATCTCTTCGTAACGGCGCAGGATGGTGGCATCCAGAATGCCATCGGCCAGCGCCTGGCGGCGCAGCGCCGTCCAGCGGGCGGGGCCGGCGGCGGGGAAGGCGCGCTGGCCGCCGTGCAGGGAATCCAGGTACTCGCAGATCACCGGCGAATCGTAGAGCACGGCGCCGTCGTCGGCGGTCAGCGCCGGCACCTTGCCCAGCGGATTGTCGCGGGCCAGCGACGCCTCGTCGTCGGAGGGCGACGTCGGAACGGTCTCGATGCGGCCGGCGAGGCCGGCTTCGTGGGCCAGCACCACGACCTTGCGCACGTAGGGGGAGGTGGGGGAATAGCGGAGCTTCACGGGTCTGTCTCCTTGGTGGGCGGAGGAAGCGGCAAAACCGCACGGAGCCTATACCGGCAATCGCGGACTGAAAAGGGGCACGCCGGCCGTCCGCCGTCGGGCCGTTTGTCGTTGTCGCTGCCGTCCCCGACGACTACTGTGCAGACAAAATCATAATCAGGGAAGGAAGGGCCGGATGCCCTGGTTGCCGCCGGAGTCCATCGAAGAGAAACTGAAGCGGCTGGTCGTTCCGGCCGGACTCTATATCCGCTACCTCTACCAAAAGGAGCTCCGGAAAGGCGAGCCGGAAATCCGCCTGGTGCCCTTCCTGGCCAGCAAGGAGAGGATTTCCCTCGACATCGGCGCCAACAAGGGCGTCTATGCCTACGCGCTGCTCGGTCACAGCGCCGCCGTTCACGGCTTCGAGCCCAACCCCAAGATGTTCCGCGTCCTCGAAAGCTGGGCCAGGGACCGCGTCGCCCTGCACGCCATTGCCCTTGGCGATGCGTCGGGTACGGCGGATCTTCTCGTTCCCAGATCGCGGCACGGCTATTCCAACCAGGGCGGCTCGCTGAGCCAGGTCAGGATGGAAGGAGAGACGTGCGGCGTCGTGTCGGTCGAGGTCGCGAGGCTCGACGATCTGGGCATCGCCAATGTCGGCTTCATGAAGATCGATGTCGAAGGGTTCGAGTGCCAGGTATTGGCGGGCGCCCAGGAGACACTGCGGCGCGACCGGCCCAATCTGCTGGTCGAGATCGAGGAGTGGCATGCCAAAAGGCCGCTGCCCGACATGATCGCCGAGATCTGTGCCTACGGCTATCGATGCTTGGTGCTCTGCCGCGGCGCGCTGATGTCTTTCGAGCATTACCGCAGCCACGCCAAGGCCGGCGACGGCCACGTCTTCAACTTCATCTTCCTGCCGGTGTAGCAGACCCTTCTAGAACTCGTCCTTGCGCCGGCGGATCTCGGCGAAAACCGCGACGGCGTCGCGTCCGGCCAGGCCGACGGCTTCCTTGAGGGCGGCGACGTCGGCGCGAAGGAAGGGATTGGCGGCCTTCTCGTCGCCCAGACGGGCGGGCAGCGTCGGCCGGCCGGCCTCGCCCAAGGCCTGCGCTTCCGCGCCGCGCCGCTCGATCGCCGCGTTTTGCGGAT
Organism: Shumkonia mesophila; assembly: GCF_026163695.1. Taxonomy (NCBI): domain Bacteria; kingdom Pseudomonadati; phylum Pseudomonadota; class Alphaproteobacteria; order Rhodospirillales; family Shumkoniaceae; genus Shumkonia; species Shumkonia mesophila. The sequence continues at coordinate 11,555 of NZ_JAOTID010000007.1, forward strand.
CGAGGTCGAGCGCGAAGGCGACATTGTCGTTGGTGTATTCGTGGCCGCAATAGACGCGGGTGTCGTCGGGCAACGCCCTCAGCTTCAGGAGGCTCGCCCACATCTGGGCCGGCGTTCCCTCGAACAGGCGGCCGCAGCCCAGGGAAAACAGGGTATCCCCGCAGAAGAGGGCGCCGGCCTGCTCGAACCAGTAGGCGACGTGGCCCGAGGTGTGGCCGGGCGTCTCGATTACGCGGCCGGTGTGAGTGCCCAGCGTCACCGCGTCGCCCTCCTTCACCCTGACGTCGATGCCGGGGATGCGATGGGCGTCGGCCGCGGCGCCGATGACCGTGCAGCCGGTCGCCCGCTTGATCTCGGCGACGCCGCCGATGTGGTCGGCGTGATGGTGGGTACAGAGGACGTGGCCGAGGTGCCAGCCAAGACGGCCGAGCGCCGCCAGCACCGGCCCGGCCACCGCCGGATCGACGACGGCACAGGCCCCGCTTTCGGCATCGCGGATGAGATAGGTGTAGTTGTCGGAAAGAACCGGAAGCAGGTGAATGTCGAGATCGGCCATGCGGGGAGGTCCCTTTCTGCCGGGGAGGGCGACGCCGGGAATGCTATCATCAAGCCGGCCCCTTCGCTACCGACGCGCACATGCACGTTGTGGTAGACTGCGCCGCCATGAGCCTCGACATCGTCGATATCCGCGACTTTTACGCCAGCAGCCTGGGGCAGATGGCGGCGCGCATGATCCGCCACCAGATCCGCGCCATCTGGCCGGAGGCCAAGGGGCAGTCCGTCCTCGGCCTGGGCTACGCCACGCCGTATCTCAATTTCTTCCGCAGCGGCGGCGGCGGCGCGGCGCGCGTGCTGGCCGCCATGCCGGCCTCGCAGGGGGTGCTGCACTGGCCGGCCGACGGCCCCTGCCTGACGACGTTGGCCGACGAGGCCGACCTGCCCTTTCCGGATCTTTCCATCGACCGCGTGCTCCTGATCCACGCCCTCGAAACGACCGAGCAGGTGCAGCCGATGATGCGCGAGATCTGGCGGGTGCTGTCGGGCAGCGGCCGGCTGCTGGTGGTCGCCCCCAACCGGCGGGGCATCTGGGCCAGGCTGGATCGCACGCCCTTCGGCTACGGCCAGCCCTACTCCTCGGGGCAGTTGTCGCGCCTGTTGCGCGAAACCATGTTCACCCCGGTCAAGGCCCATGCCGCGCTGTTCGCGCCGCCCAGCCGCTCGCGCATGGTGCTGGCCTCGGCCCGCGCCTGGGAGGGGTTGGGCCAGCGCGGCATCGCCCCCTTCGCCGGCGTGGTGATGATCGAGGCGACCAAGCAGATCTATGCCGGCCATCCGGTGGCCCAGCGCCGCCGGCGCGCCTACCTGGCCCTGCCGCAGGGACCGCGGGTCTGACCGGAACTCCGCTTTTCAGCGCCGCAGCATGAAAACCGCCTGCACGCCGAACAGGTTGGCGGTCAGCGGTCCCGAATTGATGCGCCGAAGCCGTCCGTGGGCGTTCAGCGACAGGCTGCGCTCGATGGCGATGCCCAGGCGGGCGCACATCTCGATGAAGTCCTTGATGGTGCAAAGGTGGATGTTGGGCGTCTCGTACCACTCGTAGGGCAGGGTCTTGTTTTTCGGCATGCGCCCGTGCAGTCCCAGGTAGCCGCGCACCCGCCAGTGGCCGAAGTTGGGGAACGACACGATGGCGTGCCGGCCGATCCTGACCAGGTTCTCGACCACCGTGCGCGGCGCCATCATCGCCTGCAGGGTCTGGCTCAGGATGACGTAGTCGAAGGCGGCGTCGGGATAGGTGGAAAGGTCGGTGTCGGCGTCGCCCTGGATGACCGACAGGCCGGCGGAAACACAGGCGTTCACGCCCTCGGAACTGAGTTCGATGCCGCGCCCGTCGACCTGCTTGAAGTTGACCAGGTAGTCGAGCAGCGTGCCGTCGCCGCAGCCGACGTCCAGCACCCGCGAGCCGGCGTCGACCATGTCGGCGATGATCTGCAGGTCGACGCGGATCGACTTGCGCTGGCTTTCCGACATCATGGCACGGCCCTCCGGGGCAGGCCGCGGTGCTGGGCGGCGCCCTCCAGGAAGCCGTTGAACACCCGGTGGAACTCGGGCACGTCGAGCAGGAAGGCGTCGTGGCCGCCGTCGCTGGTGATCTCGGCGAAACTGACGTTGGCGGCCGCCGCGTTCAAGGCGTTGACCAGCCGCTTGCTCTCGGCCGTCGGGTACAGCCAGTCGCTGGTGAACGAGATGACGCAGAAGCGCACCTTGGTGCCGCGGAAGGCGTCGGCCAGGTTTCCGCCGTGCGTCTGCTCGATGTCGAAATAGTCCATGGCCCGCGTGATGTAGAGATAGGAATTGGCGTCGAAGCGCTCGACGAAGGTGCTGCCCTGGTGGCGCAGGTAGCTTTCCACCTGGAAGTCGGCGTCGAAGCCGTAGGTGATGTGCTCGCGGTTTTGCAACCGGCGGCCGAACTTGGCCTGCAGCGAGCTTTCCGAAAGATAGGTGACGTGCGCGGCCATGCGCGCCACGGCCAGCCCGCGGTGTGGCCATTTGCCCTGGTTCAGGTAATCGCCGGCGCACCAGTCGAGATCGGCCATGATGGCTTGGCGGCCGACCTCGTGGAAGGCGATGTTCTGGGCCGAGTGATGAACCGCCGTGGCGATGGGCGCCGCGGCGAACACCCGCTCGGGGTACGACGCCGCCCATTCCAGCACCTGCATGCCGCCCAGCGAGCCGCCGACGACGGCGAACAGCTGCTCGATCCCCAGATGGTCGATCAGCATCGCCTGGGCGCGCACCATGTCGCCGATGGTGATGACCGGCAGGCCGAGGCCCCAAGGCTTGCCGGTCGCCGGGTTGGTTTCCTTGGGCCCGATGGTGCCCATGCAGCCGCCCAGGATGTTCGAGCAGATGACGAAATAGCGTTCGGTGTCGATCGGCTTGCCGGGGCCGACCATCAGGTTCCACCAGCCGGGCTTGCCGGTGACCGGGTGGGGCTCGGCCACGAACTGATCGCCGGTCAGCGCGTGGCAGACCAGGATGGCGTTGCTCTTCTCGGCATTGAGCGCGCCATAGGTCTGGTAGGCCATCGTGAAGTCGGAAAGCTCGACGCCGCAGTCGAGACGCAAGGGCCGCTCGCGCCCGAGCGCCACGCGATGACCGGGCAGCGTCCGGGTGTCCCACCGGCCAAGGGGTATGGTATGGCGGTTGTCCATTCTTCCTGGCGATCGTCCGAATTCCTGCCGAAGGCGGCGCCTATTGCTAGGATACATGGCGGAGAACATCAACGTTTTCTTTGATTTTGCAGGAACATGCCGGTATCACTATCCGGCTTTCGGGGCGGGGCGCCCCTTTTCCAGGACGGATGCCGGGATTGCCAGGATGAGCGCGGGCAAGTCACTCGACGCGTTGCGGCGCGAGATCGACCGCATCGACGACGCCATTCACGACCTGATCCAGCGGCGGACCAGGGTCGTCGAGCGCGTGCGCGATCTCAAGGCCAACGACCGCATCAAGATCCGCCCGTCGCGGGAAGACGAGATTATCTACCGGCTGATGGCGGCCCATCGCGGCAATTTCCCGAAGCGCGAACTGGCGCGCATCTGGCGCGAGTTGATTGTCGCCACCCTCTCCTTCGAGGGGCCCTTCACCGCCGCCGTCTACGCGCCCGACCGGGCGCGTTCTTGTTGGGACCTGGCGCGCGACCAGTACGGCACCTTCACCCCGATGACGACCCATCCCTCGGCCCGCCGGGTCATCCAGAAGGTGCGCGAGGGCGGCGCCACCGTCGGCATCCTGCCGCTGCCCCGCCAGGACGACCCCGATCCGTGGTGGCCGCATCTGGTGGGGAACGAGCCCGAGGGGCCGCGCATCATCGCCCGCCTGCCGTTTGCCGGTCCCGGCAATACCCGTTTCCCCGATGCCCAGGCCCTGGTCATCAGCCCGGTGGACCGCGAGCCGACCGTCCGCGAGCGATCGCTCATCGCCGTCGAGATGGCCGAGGACGTGGGTCAGGCGAAGATTGCCGCGGCGCTGCGCGAGGCCGGCCTGTCGCTTCTCCAGATCATTGCCTGGCGCGAATCGCACGGCCTCGGAATGTGCCTCTACCTGGCCGAGTTGGACGGCTTCGTCACGCTCGAGGACCGCAGCCTGGCGCGCTTCAACGCCGCGCTCGGCGAGCGGGTCATCCGCATCGCCCGGCTGGGCGGCTATGGCACGCCCCTTACGCCCGAGGATATGGCTGTCGTACCGGAGGAGCCGGCGGCCACGCCTTTCCAATCAACCCCTCCCAAACCCAGGAAACGTCGAACATGAGCCTTCTCGTTCCCCAGCCGGGGATCATGGACATCACCCCCTATGTCGGGGGCGAATCCAAGATTCAGGGCGTCAGCCGGATCATCAAACTGGCCTCCAACGAGGGTGCCTTCGGGCCCAGCCCCAAGGCGGTGGCGGCCTTCGTCGCCCATGCCGGCGAGATGCACCGTTATCCCGACGGCGGCTGTACCGCGCTGCGCGAGGCGGTGGCGGCCCGTCATGGCCTGGACGCCTCGCGCATCGTCTTCGGCGCCGGGTCGGACGAACTGATCGGGCTGCTGTGCCGCGCCTACGCCGGGCAGGGCGACGAGGTGCTCTATTCCGAGCACGGCTTCCTGATGTATCCGATCGCCGCCCGCTCGGCCTCGGCCACCCCCGTCGCCGCCCCCGACCAGGGATTGACGGCCGACGTCGACGCCATCCTGGCCAAGGTGACGAAGCGCACCCGCATCGTCTTTTTGGCCAATCCCAACAACCCGACCGGCACCTACCTGCCGCGCAGCGAACTGGCCCGCCTCCGGGCCGGCCTCAGCGACAACATCCTGCTGGTCATCGACGCCGCCTATTCGGAGTACATCGACCTGCCCGACTTCTCCTCGGGCCTGGAACTGGTCGATGGCGTCGCCAACACGGTGATGACCCGCACCTTCTCGAAGATCTACGGGATGGGCGGCTTGCGCCTGGGCTGGGCATACTGCCCGGCGGCCGTCGCCGACGTGCTCAATCGGGTGCGCAACCCCTTCAACGTCGGCTCGGCGGCCCAGGCGGCCGGCCTGGCGGCGTTCGCCGACACCGAGTTCGTCGCCAAGGTCAAGAAGCACAACGACGAATGGCTGCCGTGGACGATCGAACAGGTGCGCGCGCTCGGTTTCGAGGCGCCGCCCAGCGTCGGCAACTTCATGCTGGTGCGCTTCCCGGCCGGCCCGGGGCGCGACGTCCCGGCGGCCGATGCCTTCCTCAAGGCGCGCGGCCTCATCGTCCGGCGGGTGGCGGGCTACGGCCTGCCCGACGCGCTCCGCGTGACCATCGGGCGCGAGGACGAGATGCGGGCCTTCATCGGCGCCCTCGGCGAATTCGCGAGGCAGGCAACATGACCGAAAAAGCCGCGTCCCCGATGTTCGCGCGCGTCGCGCTGATCGGCATCGGGCTCATCAATTCGTCGCTGGCGCGCGTGCTCCGGCGCGACGGCATGGCCGGCCACATCGCGATCTGCGCCCGGACCCGCGCCACGCTGGACAAGGCGATGGCGCTGGGGCTGGCCGACAGCGCCACCATCGATCCCGGGGTGGCGGTCAAGGATGCCGACCTCGTGGTCATCGGCACGCCGCTCGGCGCCTACGCCGACGTCGCCCAGAACATGGCCTCCAGCTTGAAGCCGGGATGCATCGTCACCGACGTCGGCTCGGTCAAGGAAGCGGTCATTCGCACCGTCGCCCCCCATCTGCCGGCGGGCGTTCATTTGGTGCCGGCCCATCCGGTGGCGGGGACCGAGCATTCCGGCCCCGAGGCCGGCTTCGCCGAGCTTTTCGAGAACCGCTGGTGCATCATCACGCCGGCGGCCGGAACCGATCCGGCGGCGGTCGAGCGGGTGGTCGAACTGTGGCGGCGCGCCGGCATGAAGATCCAGATGATGGAAGCCGGGCGCCACGACAAGGTGCTGGCCATCACGTCGCACGTGCCGCACCTCATCGCCTATACCATCGTCGGCACGGCGACCGATCTCGAAGGCGACCTGCGCGACGAGGTCATCAAGTTCTCGGCCGGCGGCTTCCGCGACTTCACGCGCATCGCCGCCTCCGACCCCACCATGTGGCGCGACATCTTCCTCACCAACAAGGAGGCGGTGCTCGAAATGCTGGGCCGTTTCAGCGAGGACCTGATCGCGCTCCGCCGCGCCATCCGCCGCGACGAGGGCCAGACGCTGCACGACGTCTTCACCCGCACCCGCCAGATTCGCCGCGGCGTCATCGACGCCCAGCAGCACATCCCGCCCAAGGGCCCGAAGAACAACGCCGCCTGAACCGGCGAGGCCTCGGGATTTCGAGGATTTCGGGGACACCATATTTAATTCAAGTATAGAATTAAATATGGTGTCCCCGAAATAATGGTGTCCCCGAAATCCTCACCCATCCGTTCGAAGTATCTAAAATTCTCTGGACTTTTTGTCGTTTCCGCCGTTCTCCTTTCACCTGGTCGTGCGAGGGAGGCGTACGGACCCGGAGACTCGCGTCTATGCGACGGCGTGGTGGGGGGAACGATAATGTTCGATCATCTTAAGGTCAGCCGAAAGCTGATGGCGCTTTCGGCCGTTTTTTTATTGCCGGTGGCCTTTCTGGCTTGGCTGCTGGTGGTGCAGAGCCAGAAGGACATCCATTTCGCCGCGAAGGAGCGGGCCGGCGGCCGCTATCTGGCCGGCCTGGCCAGCCTGGAGGTCGATCTCGTCGCCGGCTGGTACGGCGGCCAGCCGGCCTCGGGCATCAAGCCGGCGCTCGACCGCGTCATCCAGCTTGAACGCGAGATGTCCGATGAAATGGACACCGCCAAGCTCTTCGCCACCCTGAGCGGGAATGCCACCGCCCTGGCGGCGGGAAAGGCCGGCGCCGATGGGGCGGCGTTCGAGGCCCTGATGACGGCACTGCGCGCCGTCATCGTGCGGGTGGGCGACAGTTCCAACCTGATCCTCGATCCCGATCTCGATTCCTATTACGCCATGGATGTCTCGCTGCTGAAACTGCCCGAGCTGGTCGATGCCTCATCGAAGGTTCTGGATTCGGCCGAGACGCTGCTCACGCTGTCCACCGTCGAGGTGGCGCAGGCGGCCGAATTGCTGACCCGGCTTGGCATCTACCAGGGCGTCGTCGACGGGGTCGGGGCGTCGCTGGAGGCGGGATACCGGGGCAATGTCGATGGCCGCATGCGCCCGGCCCTCGACACGGTCTACACCTCCTTCAAGAGTGCGGCCGATTCCTTTGGCCAGGCGCTGGCGACCTTGGCGAAGGGCGATTCGTCGGCGGGCGCGCGGCCGGACGCCGCGTCGCTGCGGCGATTGCAGGCGACGGTCGTCAAGGAGACGGACGTCCTGTGGAAGGCGGTGATCACCGAGATGGACCGCCTGCTGGTCCAGCGCATCGCCGGCTTCGAGCGGAAGCTGTGGTTGAGCCTGGGGGCCTCGTTCCTTGTCGTGCTGCTGGCGCTGGCGCTGGCCTACGCGGTGGCCCGGTCGATCAGCCGGCCGCTTCTGACCCTGAACGGGGCGATGGGCGCGTTGGCCGGCGGCGGCCGCGAGGTGGACGTGCCGTTCGCCGTCCGCCGCGACGAGGTGGGCGACATGGCGCGTTCCCTCCAGGTGTTCAAGGACAGCCTGATCCAGGCCGACCGCATGGCCGAACGGGAACACGCCGAGACCGCCGAACGGGAACGCCGCTCGAAAAAGCTCCATGAGCTGACGATGGCGTTCGACGTCCGGGTGGCGGGGGTGCTGAAGGCGCTGGAAGGAGCCGCCCGCACCATGGGCGATACGTCGTCCAGCATGACGGCCACGGCCCGCGATACGGCGGTTCAGGTCGGCGACGTCGCCGGAGCGGTGGAGCAGACCTCGGTCAATGTGCAAACCGTCGCCTCGGCCGCCGAGGAACTGTCGGGCTCGATTGCCGAGATCGGGCAGCAGGTGACCCGGGCGTCCCAGATCGCCGCCGCGGCGGTGACAGAGGCGGAAGCCACCAACGTCAGGGTGCAGGGGCTTGCCGCCGCCGCCAACAAGATCGGCGAAGTGGTGGCGCTCATCACCGCCATCGCCGAGCAGACCAACCTGTTGGCGCTCAACGCCACCATCGAGGCGGCCCGGGCCGGGGATTCCGGCAAGGGGTTTGCCGTCGTCGCCTCGGAGGTCAAGAACCTGGCCAACCAGACGGCCAAGGCGACCGAGGAGATCGGGGCCCACATCGCCGGCATCCAGACCGCCACCCAGGAGGCGGTGGCGGCCATTGAGGAGATCACCCGCACCATTGCGAAGATCAACGAGGTCAACGCCGGGGTGGCCACGGCGGTCGAGGAGCAGGGCGCCGCGACGCAGGAGATCGCCAGGAACGTCGAGCAGGCGGCGAGCAGCACGATCGAGATGGGCACCGAGGTCGGCGGCGTCAGGCAGGCGGTCGATCAAACCGGGGCCACCGCCGGCCAGGTGGCGCAGGCGGCCGACAGCCTGACCCGCGAGGCCGAGGCCCTGAAAAGCTGCGTCGACGGGTTTCTGGGCGAGGTCAGGGCCCTCTAGCCGACGGGCGCCTACAGCGTGATCCCGGCCAGGGCGGAGGCGCGCTCCCATTTGGTGGCGACGTCGTCGTCGAACACCAGGTCGGGATCGGCCGGCGCGGTCAGCCAGTCCTTGCGGGCCATTTCCCGTTCCAGCTGTCCCGGCCCCCAGCCGGCGTAGCCGACCAGCACGAGGCGCCGCTTCGGTCCGCCGCCCTCGGCGATGGCGCGGAAGACTTCGGTGTCGGCGGTCATGGCCAACGGACCCAAGGCCGCCGGGGTGGCCGGTCCTTTCCAGTCGGTGGAATGCAGCACGAACAGGCCTCCGGAATCGACCGGCCCGCCATAGTGCAGCACGACCTCGCCCGTGGCTTGCCCGGGATCGATGCCGAAGCCCTTGATCAGCTTGTCCAGCGGCCCGGCGCCGAGCGGCCGGTTGACGACGAGGCCGAAGGCGCCCTCAGCCGTGTGGTCGACCATGTAGATGACGGTGCGCGCGAAGCGCGGGTCGGGCATGGTCGGCGCCGCGACCAGGAGCTGACCCACGACATAGGGCAGGGCGCCGGCGCGCGGCGTCGTCCCGAAAAGGCCGCTTGGCGGCGCCAGCAAAATTCCCGCCGCCGCCAGCAGCGCGAGAATGGACCTGAGGACAGCCATGGCGGCCATTATAGCAGGTCTCGCCGCCGCCTCCGAGATGGCCGGGGGCGCGGTCTTCCGGCCGGCTAGCGGCCCTGCCAGCGGACGGACGGGATGGCGGCCAGCGGCACCGGCCCGACATAGAGGCGGCGGTCCTGCACGGTGAGCGGAACGGTGAGACTGACCCGGCCGGCGTCATTGCGTTTGGAGAGAATCCCCAGCACCATCTTGGCGGTGACGGCGTCCTGCGCGCGGATGATGCCCTTGTCGCGCAGGGCGTCCACCGTCTCGAAGAACCCTTCGATGCGTGTCGTGAAGGCGCCGATGGGCTGCAGGTCGGCGTCGAGCGCCAGCGTGCCGTCGGCGGCCAGCGTCAGGGGGCCGTAATCCAGCCCGAGACGGCGCACCTCGACGGTGCCGCCGTCGTCCCGCCAGCCGGCCAGGGCGTCGACCAGCGGTCCGGGGGGAACGCCGCCCAGCACGGCGGCGGCCAGTTCGAGGACGGCGACGTCGGCGCCGAGCGGCAGTCCCCACACGGACGGCACGCCAAGGTCGTGCGCCGCCAGGCGGATGTCGGCGACGGGCGTGCGGGCGGTGGCGAGGGCGACCGGCGAGAGCACCAGATCGAGGGTGCCGCTGCCCAGCGTCAGGCGGTCGAGCGGTCCGTCGCCGGCGAAATCGGCTCCCTCCACCTCGACATGGCCGGCCACCGGCTGGCCGCCCTCGAGGCGAACCCGGGCGCTGAGGCCATGGACGAGGCCCTCGGCCTTCCGGCGGGCGCCATCCGCCGTCCACATGAGGGCGTGGCGGCCGGGTGCCCGGAGGGTGAACTGCCGCAAATTCCATGGCCGCATCTCGGCCACTACCTGCCCGGCTTCCCATCCCCACGGCGCGTCGGCGGTGGGCGCCGAATAGGCCGGCTTGTCGAGGGCAAGCCGCAGGTGGAACGGAAAGCCGCCGATGTCCAGGCGCTCGAAGGCGACCACGGCGCCTTCCCGGCGTTGGGCCTCGGCCCAGTTCAGCAACGAATCCCGGGCCAGCCCGGCCGCGTAGTACCACCCGCCGACATAGAGCGCGCCCGCGACGATGGCGGCGACGACGGCGCCGAGCGCCCACGTGACGGCCCTCAGGCGGCGCGGCTCTCGGTAGCCGAGAGCGGGGTGCCGGTCGGCGTCCTTTCCGGGACGGGGCGGGGTCGGCTGGCGCATGGGGTGAGGTCCGGTTGCGGGCGGTTGGCGGGGGGCTCCGTTATAGACCGTTGCGTGGCGGGGAGCGAGGGATTAGCCTCGATTCTCGCCATGCCGAACAGAACGCCGACCAGGGCCGATGGGGCCGGTTTTCGCCGCGGGGAACGGCTATGACGCCGTGAGCGCGACGGAGGACGACGTCTGGGTTTTCGCTTACGGTTCACTGATGTGGCGGCCGGGGTTCGAGTATGTCGAGGCCCGAAGCGCACTCCTTCGCGGCTATCATCGCGAATTCTGCGTCTACTCGCATCGCCACCGGGGGACGCCCGAAAAGCCCGGCCTGGTGCTGGGGCTGGATCGCGGCGGCTGCTGCCGGGGGCTGGCCTTCCGCGTCGCCGCCGCCGAGGTCGAGGCGGTGATGCGCTATCTGGCCGAGCGCGAGATGGTGAACAACACCTACGAGCCGCGCACGCTGCCGGCCGAGACCGAGGGCGGGCGCATCGCCGTCTACGCCTTCGTCGTGCGCCGCGACCATCCGCAGTACGCCGGCAAGCTGCCGGTGGCGGAAGCCGCCGCCCTCATCACGCGGGGCGAGGGCGCCTCGGGGCTCAATCGCGACTACCTGATCAACACGGTCAAGCGACTGGAAAGCCTGGGCTTCATCGACAAGCGCCTGCACGCCCTGCTGACCGAGGTCAAGCGGATGACCGGCGAGATCGAGCGCGGGGGCGGCATCTGAGCATGGCCGGGGAAATCCTTCCGCTGGCCGCGGGCGACGTCTGGGTGTTCGCCTATGGCTCGCTGATGTGGAAGCCGGACTTCGCCTTTGCCGAGGCCAGGCTGGCCCGCCTTCACGGCTATCACCGGGCACTCTGCATCTATTCCATCCGCGGCCGCGGCACCGAGGAGAAGCCCGGCCTAGTGCTGGGGCTGGATCGCGGCGGCTCCTGCATGGGGCGGGCCTACCGGGTGGTGGCGGCGGATTGGGAAGCGGTGCGGGCCACGCTGCACGAACGCGAGATGGTGACCCACGTCTACGCGCCCGTCTTTCGGTCGGTCACGCTCGACGACGGCCGGCGGGTGGCGGCCTATGTGTTCGTCGCCCGGCGTGACCACGTGCAGTACACCGGCCGGCTGCCCGAGACGCGCATGGTCGAACTGGTCCTGCAGGGCACCGGCATGCACGGCACGGCGCTCGACTACCTGGCGCAGACGGTGGCGCAGCTGGAAGCGCTGGGCATCAGGACAGGGCCGCTACACCGGCTGCTGAAGAAGGCGGACAGGCCGGCGGGGTGACCGGGCGCGCCGGCATTTTCCCCCAGCGGGAGATGGCGAAGTCTTCGGGAACCATTGTCATATGACCCATGGAGTGGTACATTAACTCCAGGGGGAGCGGCGGAATGATCATCGGGTTCCGGGATGAATGGTTGCGTGTTTTCTTCGTGGAGGACATCCGCTCACGCAACATTCCCTCCGACCTCGAAAGCCGATTGTTCCGCAAGCTCCAAATGATCGACGACGCGACGACCGATCGGGACTTGCGGGTGCCGCCCAGTAACCATTTCGAGAAGTTGTGCGGGCGGCTCGACAGGTTCCATTCGATCCGCGTCAACAGGCAATGGCGGCTGATCTTCCGATGGGACGGCGGCCGGGGCGAGGCGTCGGACCTCTACCTCGACGACCATGGCTACACATGAGGTGAAGCATGCTGACGACCAAGCGCAAGCCGGCCACGGTCGGCGAGATCCTGGTGGAGGAGTTCCTGCGGCCCATGGGCCTGACCCAGGCCGCGTTGGCCGAGGTCATGGGTGTCCCGCGCAAGCACGTCAACGAGCTGTGCAACGACCGCCGGACGGTGACTGCGCCGACCGCCCTCATCCTCGCGCGCGTGTTCGGCAACAGCCCCGACTTCTGGCTCAACGTGCAGCGGCGCAGCGATCTGTGGGAGGCGATGCACTCTCCGCGCGAGCGGGCGCGGATCGAACGCGCCAAACCCCTGCCGAGCGCCGCCTGACACGGGATGCGCCGGGCATCAGGACAGAGCCGTTGCACCGGCTGTTGATGCGCGCCAACGCGACGGCAGCCGTCCCTCCCGTCTAAGCAGGGAAAGCCCGCGGGGCGTTGCCTTGACGACGGCGCCGGAGCCGGCCTCGCGCTCGCAACTCACCAAACCCTGATCGACGGCGTCTTCCCAGATGGGAAGGCGGGGGCAGGAGGTGCGCCAGGCCTCCATCACCTCGGCATACGGGCGCGGCTGGGCTGCCAGCCATTCGACAAGATCCAGGACCAGAGCGTTGGTGTCGGCGGGCATGTCGCTATCCCTCGTTGGTTGCGCCATATTCTAGCATAATTCCAAGTTGCGGAAAGATCCAGCGGCCGTGTGACGTTCGGCGCGGCCTTGCGAAGCGATCCGCCCTGCCGTATAAGGGCCGCCGGTCGGCAGTTCACCCAGGCGTCGCCGCCCCGCGAGGGGAGCTAAACCTGCCAAAGTCCCTCATCGACCGACACCTTATCCCGTGCCGAGTCGGAAAGACGGCGACCCCCGACATTTTCCTCCGGATCGGCACGTTTGTGAGGATAAGCGATGTCCAGAACCCTTCTGCCTTTCCAAACCGACGATATTTCAGCTCTCGCGCGCTCGCTCAACGGACAGCTTGCCAAGTGCGAGCGCCTGCCCGGCCATGTCGAGCTGCTGAACATGTTGGCCCGCGCCACCGGCTGGCGGAATTTCCAACATTTCCGGGCCCAGAACGCCGCCCGCGAACGGCTCGACAATCCCCCGCCGCCGGCGCCCGCTCCCGTCGACTACGCCCGGGTGCAGCGGGTCCTGCGTCATTTCGACACCGACGGCCAGCTTATCCGCTGGCCCGGCAAGTTCAGCGAACGCGAACCCTGCCTGTGGGTGCTGTGGTCGAAACTGCCAGCGCGCCAGACGTTCAACGAGGCCGAAATCAGCCGGTTGCTCCAGGCCCATCATCGCTTCGGCGACCACGCCCTGCTGCGCCGCGAACTCTGCGACCGCGGCCTCGTCACCCGGACCGCCGACGGCCGGGTCTACCAACGGATCGAACGCCAGCCGCCGGCCGAGGCCCTGGCCCTGATCCGCTATCTGGGCGACCGCCGGACTGGCGGCTAGGCGGGAACGCCGTCCACCCGCGCGGGCTAGCCGGGCTGCCTGGCGATGACGATATGCGTGGCGGCCTCCGTGGCGACGTGTTCGGCACAGCGGTAGCCGAGGCTCGGCAGGTCGATGCCAGCGAAAAGATGTTCCCCGGCGCCGAGAAGAACGGGGGAAATGGCGATGTGCATCTCGTCGATGAGCCCGGCCGAGAGGTATTGCCGGATCGCGGCGGCTCCTCCGCCCAGGCGGATGTCGCGATTCCCGGCGGCCTCGGCGGCCCGTTCCAGGGCCGCCTCGATGCCGTCGGTCACGAAATGGAAGGTGGTGCCGCCGTCCATGGCGATGGATGCCCGCGGGTGGTGGGTGAGCACGAAGACGGGGCCATGGTAGGGCGGGTTGTCGCCCCACCACCCCTTCCATGTGTCGTCGGGCCAGGGGCCGCGCACCGGCCCGAACATGTTCCGGCCCAGGATCCACGCGCCGATGTCGGCGAACCCTTTGGCCGCGAAATCGTCGTCGACGCCGGTCGTGCCGCCCTCCTGTCCGAACAGTTGCCGAAAGGTGCGGGTGACAACGACCCATTCATGCAACGCCTCACCCCCGGCGCCGAGCGGGTTGTCGAGATCCTGGTTGGGGCCTGCGCCATAGCCGTCGACGGATATGGCGAAGCAGTGGACGCGAAGTCTCGGCATGGCGGATGCCTCCTGTTTCGGATCGGTCCCATTGCAGGCATATGGGGGCCGATGGGGAGGCCGGCACGTTTTCTACTCGGGCAGCCGCACCGAGCCGTCGGCGAGCAGGGTGAATCCGGGGTTCCAGGCCACCTCCCACAGGTGGCCATCGGGATCGGCGAAGTAGCCGACATAGCCGCCCCAGTCGGTGTCCTTGGCCGGTTTGACGACGCGGCCGCCGGCTTGTTTGGCTTCGACGATGACGGCGTCGACGTCGTCCCGGGAGCGGGCGTTGTAGGCCAGGGCGATGCGGGGGACGGGAGAGTCACCCGAGGTATCGGCCGGCAATCCGGCATCGGCGGCCAAAGCGTCGCCGCCCCACAGGGCGAAGATCAGGCCGCCGGCCTGAAAGAACGCGACATCGGCGCCTTCGAAACGCGGCGAGGGCGTCCAGCCGAGGCGGCGGTAGAATTGGGTGGCCCGGGCGAGGTCGGCGACCCCCAGGGTGATCAGGCTGACGCGCTGCTCCATGGCGTCCCCTATTTCGGTGACAGTGCACTAAATTCGTTGCAACGCACGCGTCGCCTTGGGAGCACATTTCCCGGCGAATTTAGTGCACTGTCACCGAAATAAATGGTCACCCGCACTTCGAATAGCCGCAGGAGGTGCAGGTGTCGCAGCCTTCCTGGCGGACCAGGCTGGCCTGGGCGCACTTCGGGCACTGGCGCAGCATGCCCGAGGCGCCGCCGTGGCCGTCGCGGCCGTGGCCGGCCTCGTGGTCATCGCCGCCCATCGCCGCCACCCGGGGCTGGCGCTGGGCGTCGCCGTCGTCCCGCGCGCCCGGCCGCTTGAGGAAGCCGATGGCGATCATGTGACGCTCGATGACCTCGCCGATGGCGGCCAAAAGCGAGGGCACGTAGCGGCCGCCCATCCACTGGCCGCCGCGCGGGTCGAACACCGCCTTCAATTCCTCGACCACGAACGACACGTCGCCGCCGCGCCGGAACACCGCCGAGATCATGCGGGTCAGCGCCACTGTCCAGGCGTAGTGCTCCATGTTCTTGGAATTGATGAACACCTCGAAGGGGCGGCGCCGGCCGGTGTCGTCGAGCAGGTCGTTGAGCGTGATGTAGATGGCGTGGTCGCTTTCCGGCCACATCACCTTGTAGGTGGCCCCGGGCAGGGCGTCGGGCCGGTCGAGCGGCTTGAACAACTGGGCGATGGCCCCGGCGTCGCCCATGTCCTTGGGCTTGGCCGCCGCCGTCGGCGCCTCCAGCGGCAGTTCGGGCTGGCCGTCCCTGGCCTGGGCTTCCCTGCCCTTGTCCTTCTTGACCTCGAGCACCGCCCCGGTCACGTCGTTGGGGCGATAGGTGGTGCAGCCCTTGCAGCCCAGGTCGTAGGCCTGGAGATAGACATCCTTGAATGACTCGAACGGGATGTCCTCGGGGCAGTTGATGGTCTTGGAGATCGAACTGTCGATGTACTTCTGCACCGCCGCCTGCATGACCAGATGGTCGCGCGGGCTCAAGTGCTGCGAATCGATGAAGGCCTCCGTCAGCGCCGCGTTCTCGCCGAACATCAGGTGGAACAGGCGGAAGGCGTAGTCGCTGACCTCTTCCTCGCGCCGCGTGCCGTCGGGGTTCAGCACATGGCGGCTGTACTTGAAGCTGAACACCGGCTCCAGCCCCGAGGACACGTTGTCGGCGAACAGCGAGATGGTGCCGGTCGGCGCGATCGAGGTGATCAGCGCGTTGCGGATGCCGTGATCGGCGATGGCCGAGCGCACGTCGTCGTCGAGCCCGCGCACGCTTTCGCCGGCCAGGTACTTGCCGGCGTCGAACAGCGGGAAGGCGCCCTTCTCGCGCGCCAGCTCGGCCGAGGCCAGATAGGCGGCGCGCTGGATCGTCTTCATCCATTTTTCGGTCAGCGTCACCGCCTTGGCGCCGCCATAGCGCGCCCCGCACATGATCAGCGCGTCGGCCAGTCCGGTGACGCCGAGGCCGATGCGCCGCTTGCTCTTCGCCTCGTGGGCCTGTTCGGGCAGCGGAAAGCGCGACACCTCGATGACGTTGTCCATGGCGCGCACGGCGACGCGCACCAACTGATCGAGCGCCGCCTCGGGGATGGCCGCCTGCTCGGTGAACGGCGCCTCGACCAGGCGGGCCAGGTTGACCGAGCCCAGCAGGCAGGCGCCGTAGGGCGGCAGCGGCTGCTCGCCGCACGGATTGGTCGCCCGGATGGTCTCGCAGTAGGCGAGGTTGTTCAAGCGGTTGATGCGGTCGATGAAGATCACGCCGGGCTCGGCGTAGGCATAGGTCGCCCGCATGATCTTGTCCCACAGCTCGCGCGCCGGCAGGCTGCGATAGGTGGTGCCGTCGAACTTCAGCTCCCACGCCGCGTCTTCGCGCACCGCCCGCATGAAGGCGTCGGTGGCCAGCACCGACAGATTGAACATCCGCAAACGGCCGGGTTGGCGCTTGGCCTCGATGAAGGCCTCGATGTCGGGGTGGTCGCAGCGCATCACCGCCATCATGGCGCCGCGCCTGGAGCCGGCGCTCATGATGGTGCGGCACATGGCGTCCCACACGTCCATGAAGGACAGCGGACCCGAGGCGTCGGCGCCCACCCCCTTGACCGGCGCCCCCTTGGGCCGGATGGTCGAGAAGTCGTAGCCGATGCCGCCGCCCTGCTGCATGGTCAGCGCGGCTTCCTTCAGCGCGTCGAAGATGCCGCCCATGTCGTCGGGCACGGTGCCCATGACGAAGCAGTTAAACAGCGTGACGTGGCGCTTGGACCCGGCGCCCGAGACGATGCGCCCGGCCGGCAGGAAACGGAAATCGGCCAAGGCGTCGAAGAAGCGGGCCTCCCAAAGGGCCGGCTCCTTCTCGGGCGCGGCCAAGGCCTTGGCCACGCGGCGCCAGGTATCCTCGATGGTCTTGTCCACAGGATGGCCGTCGGCGCTCTTCAAGCGATACTTCATGTCCCAGATCTGCTGGGAGATGGGGGCTACCTGGGTCATGGCGATTCTCATTTCCGGCGGGGCCCGACAGCGGCGGCCCACCGCTGCGGGACCGCCCCGGCGTGCCGAGGGCTTAACTCAAGAAATTTAAAGGCTTTTCATAAGGAAATGTAAGGACGGAGAGGCTTCCCGTCAAGCCAATGTTCCTGTTACGTTTCCCCCAAGCTGTCCCCAAAGTGGCGGGACTTGAAGATGGCGGAACAGAAGGCCCGGCCGCGATTTACCCCCGCAGTTCACAGCCCGGACGGCAAATCTTTCCACCGCTCTGTCCACAGGCCTTCAGGCGGCCCGCCGGGCTTCGTGGATGAGCCGGTCGCCGGCGGTATCGAGGCGCCTTTCCAGTTCGCCGATGAAGGCCTTGCGATCGAGGCCGGGCGGGATCGCCGGCAGGAATTCCAGCACGATGGTGCCCGGCCGCTTCTGGAAACTGCGCCGGCCCCAGAACACGCCGGAATTGAGGGCCACCGGTACCACGGGGACCGAGACCTGGGAATAAAGCGCGGCGATGCCCGGGTGGAACGGAAGCTTTTCGCCGGGCGCCACGCGGGTGCCTTCGGGGAAGATGACGACGTGGCGGCCCTTGGCCAGGGCGGCCCGGGTGGCGCGCACCATCTGCTTCAGCGCCCCGGCCCCGCCCGCGCGGTCGACCGGAATGTGGCCGCAACGGGCGGCGCACCACCCCCACAGGGGAATCGACAGCAGCTCCTTCTTGATGACGTAGACCGGCCGGGGAAACAGCCACAGGAAGGCCATGGTATCCCACGCCGACTGGTGCTTGCTGGCCAGGATGGCCGGGCCGTCGGGCAGGTGCTCCCGGCCGCGGATCTCGTAATCGAGGCCGACGATGAGCTTGAGACCCCACCTGGCGAAATAGGTCCAGCCGGTGACGGCGCGTTCCATGACCCGCTCCGGCAACGGCAGCAGAAACACGGCGCCGAACAGGAAGACGGTCAGGCTGCCGAACAGAAAGACGTTGAACAGGATCGAACGGATGGCGGTCATGAGGACTCTTCGCTGGAGCGCCACTCGAGGGACTGGCGGGCGCGGACAAGGAGGTACTTGGTGTATTCGCGGGCGATCAGCGTGGCGGTTCCCGGCCACGCCCACCATTCCTGCTGCTTGACGTTGTCGGAAAACACCGGGTGGGGCACCACCGTCACGCCGGGCAGCGCGTGATGGAATTCCAGCAGGCTGCGCGGCATGTGGTAGCTGGCGGTGACCAGGCGGATCGAACGGATGCCGAAATAGCGCGCCCACGCCGCCGTCTCCTCGGCGTTGCCGACCGTGTTGGCGGCGTCGCCGATGCCGATGCGGCTTTCGGGGATGGCCGACGAACTGCGGGCCGTGTCCAGCAGGGTCTTGACGTCGACGCCGCGATAGACGCCGGAAACGAACAGCCGGCTGGCCAGGTTTCCCGACAGCAGGGCCAGGGCCTCGTCCAGCCGCCCCTGGCCGCCGGTCAGCACCACGATGGCGTCGGTCGGCGTCGTGCTGTCCTCGACGGCGTTGGGGATCTGCTCGACGAACCACAGCAGGCCGCCGCTCCAGCCGCCGACCGCCAGCGCCAGAAGGGCGACGAGCGGCACCGCCACGCGCCGGAACTTGCGGCGGCGATGCAGGCCGTGCGCGGTCATGGCGCCCACCCTGCCGCCGGGGGGCGGTCACGGAAGGGGGAAGGGAGGCGGCGGTGCGACATGGCTAAAGCATCGCGGCCAAGGTCTTCATGACGGTGACGCGCGCGGTCATCATGGCGATGGCGGAGGCCAGCAGGGGAATGGCGGCCAGCATGCCCCACTGCAGCGCCCCGAGGGAGGCCTTGGGCAGCAATTCGGCGTCGATGTGGGCCGCCAGGTAGCCGACGGCGAGCAGGGCCGGCAGCGCCAGGGAAAGGCCGATCAGGCCGCCGCGCAGCCCCAGGCTGAGGGCGCGCCAGGCGAACTGGCGGGCGACATAGGCGTCCTGGGCGCCGATGAGATGCAGCACCTCGATGATCTGGCGATGCACCGCCAGGCTGGTCCGGGTGGTGTAGACGACGGTGCCGACGGTGGCCAGGCCGATGCAGGCCAATATGGCCATCGCCACCCACTCGACGGCACCCAGCAGACGCAGCAGCCGGTCCAGCCAGACGCGGTGGTCGTCGACCGAGGCGCCGGCGATGGCCTCGGCCAGGCGCCGGCCGAGGGCCTCGGCATCGAGGGTGGCGCCCGCTTCGATCTCGACGTCGATCAGGCGCGGCAGGGGCAGGCCGGAAACCACGCTGGCCGGCCCCAGCCACGGTTCCAGAAGGCTGGCCAGGCGTTCGTCGTTCAGTACGTCGGCGCGCGCGATTCCCGGCGTCGTGCGCAGGATCTTCAGCGCCTCCAGGACCCGCGGGTCCTCGGCCGGCGGCACCGTCCGTTCGCCGGTCGGCGGCGGAATCTGCACCGTCAGCGTGCGGGCGACGCCGGCGCTCCAGCGGCCGGCGGCGTCCTGGAGCACGAACATGCCGGCGGTCGCCAGCACGGCCAGGAACACCATGAAGGCGATGATCCACGGCAGGAAACGGCCGAGGATGTCGGCATCGAGAGGCAGGTCTGTCCGGCGCGAGAACATCTACGACAGGATTCCCAGGGTTCTCGGAGAAGGGGAGGGCCCGGCGCCGTGGCCGCCGCCGGCCGGGCCGCGGGATTTCAGGAACTGCTCCGGGCGGTCGCTGACCAGCCGGCCGCCGTCCACATGCAGGCAGGGATGGCCCAGGCGCTTGACCAGGGTTTCGTTGTGGGTGGCGATGACGATGGTGGTTCCCAGCTTGTTCAGTTCCTCGAACAGGTGCATCAGGCGCAGCGCCATGCGGTCGTCGACGTTGCCGGTCGGCTCGTCGGCCAGGAGAAGCTGGGGCTTGGTGATGACGGCGCGCGCGATGGCGACGCGCTGCTGCTGGCCGCCCGAAAGCGTCGGCAGGCGGGCGTGGATGTGATCCTTGAGGCCGACCCACGCCAGCAGCTCCTCGACGTGCCGTTGAACGTCACTTTCCCGCGTTCCGGCGACGCGCAGCGGCAGGGCGACGTTGTCGAAGGCGGACATGTGGTTGAGCAGCCGGAATTCCTGGAAGACGACGCCGATCCGCCGGCGCAGGGCCGGCAGTTCGTCGCGCGGCGTGACGGCGATGTCGCGGCCGAACAGCGAAATGAGGCCGCGCGTCGGCCGCAGCGCCAGGTACATCAGGCGCAGCAGCGACGACTTGCCGGCGCCGCTGGGGCCGACCAGGAAGTGATAGGAGGCGGGGGTGAGGGCGATCGAGATGTCCTGTAGCACTTCCGGTCCCAGACCGTAGCGCAGCCCGACATTTTCGAACCTCACCACGCAATCGTTGACGTCGAAACCCACGGCCGTCGCTCCCATCGGATGCCCCACAATGGCACGCTCCTTGGTCCCCCGTCCAGAATCGACCATCGCGGGCCCCGCTTGCGTTGGTTTTTCCAACCGCCTATAACGGCCAAAAGGCTGAACCCCGGTCGCTTGATGATTATTACCTGCCCGTCCTGTTCGACCCAATACTCGATTGGCCGCGAAATCCTTGGCGAGCGTGGGAAAACCGTCCGCTGTTCCCATTGCGGATACCAGTGGATGCAGGAAGCCGATTCGGCGACCGCGCCGCTGCGCCGGCTGGCCCGCGCCGCCTCGATGGCCGGGGCGCAGAGGCCGCAGGTCCAGCCCGAGGCACGGACCGCGATGGTGGCCGAAGCGCTGGTGCGGACGGCACCGGTCCCCGAGCCGGAGCCGCTGCCCGAGCCCGAGCCGGAACCCGAGCCGGTTCCGGAGCCGATGGAAGAACCCGAGCCGGTCGCGGCCGTGGTGCCGATCGAGCCGGCCGGCGAGGCGCCGGAGGAGGCTCCCCTCAGCGACGAGGACATCGAGCGCATTCTGAACGCCAAGCCCGAGCCGGAACCCGATGTCGTGCAGTCGCTGGTCGATGGCGAGCACGAGGAGCAGGACACCGTCCATCCCGAGGACATTCCCGATCCCGAGCCTCTTCCCGAGGTGTTTACCGCGACCGACCGCGCCGATTTCGAGGAGACGGACGGCGGACGCAAGGGGTGGAAGCGCGCCCTGGCTGGAATCGTCGTCCTGGCGGCCCTGGGGGCCGGCCTGTTCTTTGGGCGGACGATGCTCGTTTCCGTATGGCCGGGCGCCGAGGCGATCTACGCCGCGGTCGGGATCGACGTGCACAAACTGGGCGCCGGTCTGAAACTGATGGACCTGCGCAACGAGTGGACGACCGAGGGCGGCCAGAAGGAGTTGGTGGTCACCGGGGTCATCACCAACACGTCGAGCCGGGAGCGCCCCGTTCCCATGCTGCGGATCGAACTGAGGGACGGGCGCGACGAGGTCGTGCAGGTGTACGTCTATCCGCCGGAAAAGACCCTTCTGGAGGCCGGCGAACGGCTGAGCTTCAAGGCCCTGGTCGGCGAGGTGATGATGACGGCCCGGCGCACCCATGTGCTGTGGACAGACGAATTGCCGCCCGATGCCGGGAAGGGGCCCGACAAGCCGGCCGGCTGACCGCTCCGCGACGGCGGCGGCTCAGAACTGCCTCAGCAGACGCTCGATGTAATCCCTCTCGAACTGCGGTCTCGCCCGTTCGCCGGCCCGGCGGCGCAATTCGCGCACAATCTCGTGGGCGCGGCGCAGATCCATGGCGTCGGGGATGTCGACACTGTCGTTCGCCGAAAATCCGCTGCCGCTTTCGGCCGGCCGTCCGAAGGGATCGCGGTCGGGCTGCCTGCCCATCGGCATGACCGGCCGCTGGCCGACGAAGCGGCCGGGCTGGCCGCCGGGTCCGGGCGCCATCTGCCGCGCCATCTGGCGGGCGGCATCCTGGGCGCCGCTGCGCAGGTGCTGCAAGGCTTCGGTCTGTGCCTGCGTGGCGGGGTCCATCTGCGAGCCGCGCAACGCCTCGCTCGCCCGCCGCATGGCCCGTTCGGCCTCGCCGAGGGCGCCGGGGATCGACCCCATCATGGAATCGAACTGGAGCATGAGGTTGCCGAGGTCGCGGCGCAACGCCTCCTGCAGGGCGGCCATGGCGTCTCCCTCCCCCTGGCCCTCGCCCTCTCCGGGCTGTTGGCCGGGTTGCGGCTGGCCGCCCTGGCCGGGGCGCCGCTGCTGGCCGGGCCCGGGCTGCTGCTGACCCTGACGGCCCTCGCGGAAGGTCTTTTCCAGCAGTTCCTGCTGGCGCTGCGCCAACTGCCGCAACGCCTCCATCATCTTCTGGGCCTCGGCGTTCTGGCGCTGCTGCTGTTGCTGCTGGGGGCCACCCGGCTGCACGCCGGCCCGCAGGTTTTCCAGCATCTGCTTGAGTTCGGCCAGGCGCTGGCGCGCGGCGTCGAGCGCGCCGGCCTGGGCCATTTCGCGAATCTCATCGACCATCCGCTGGAGGTCGCTCGAATCGATGAACTGGGCGTCGGGGTCGAGCGGCATGTCCATCGCCCCCATGCGGGCCATTTCGTCGGCCATTTCTTTCATGAAGTCGGCAAGGGCCTGCTCGAGTTCGTCGAGCAGTTTCTGGATCTCCGGCGATTCGGCGCCCTGGCGCAGCGCCTCCATCAGGCGCTCCTGGGCCCGCTGCCACTGCCGCTCGGCGACGGTCAGACTGCCGTCCTCCAGGCGCAGCGCGATGTCCCACAACAGTCCGGCGACGGCCCCGATGGCGGCGTCGCGCGAATCGTGGATCAGGCGGGCACGAGCCAGACCGAGGGCCAGGGACACCACCACGTCGTCGGAAAACAGGCGCGGCACCGAGGAGATCACGGCCAGGCCCGCCGCCACCTCGGCACGCACGGCGTCCGACGGGTCCGCCAGCTTGCGGCGCTCGGCGATAATGGCGCGCGCCGCCGGATGACGGAAGGCACGCTCGGGCAGGACGGTCTCCACGGGCGCCGCGACGGTACGCTGGCCCGCCACGTCTTCGGCCGCCAGCGACAGGATGACGGGCTGCCCGGCCCACAGGTGAGCGGTGAGGTCGCGCACGTAGGGAAGCTTGATCTGCCTGGCGGCCTGGCCGGGCAGGGGAACGGACAGCCTGAGCGCCTTCTCCGGCGGGTCGGTCCGTCCGCTCCGCGAGACGGTGAGCGCGACCTCCTTGAGGCCGTAATCGTCGGCGGCCTCGATGGGCAGCCGCAGGTGGGCCTGTTCGGTGGCCTCGGGCGGCGCCGAGAAGCGGGCCGTCGGCGGGGTGTCGGGAATGACCCGCATCGGCCATTCGGCAAGCGTTCCCAAGCCGGCCTCGACCCGCAGGCGGTCACCGGCCTGAATCGTGGTCTCCAGGCGATATGAGCGCACCGCCGGATCGGGGCTGATCGGCGCGAAGGGCGTCTGGGCGGTACCAAGATCGAGGCTGGGCGTTCCCGCCGTGCCGGTCACCTGGGCCATCAGGACGCTGCCGGCCGGCACCGCCAGCGGCTCGCCCACCGGCGTCGCCGCGTTGAGGAACAGCGGCGCCATCCGGGTATAGGCGGGTGGTGTGATCCAAATTTCGGCGGTGACCGGCGCCGCCGGCGTTCCCGGAACATGGGGCAGCACCGCCGCCTTCAGGCGCGTCGGCGCGTCGCCGCCCGCCATCGCGGCGGCCACCACCAGCAGAAGGACGAGGGCGGCGCGCAACGCCCAGGGGTCGAAGCGGAGCAGCCCCGGGGACGGCGGGCGCAACCGCAGACTGCGGGCGCCGGCGGCCATGCGGGCGCGGTGGGTCTGCCACAGGCCGCGGGAGATGGGATCGTCGAGGCCGGCGGTCAGATTGTCTTCCAGCGTGGTCAGCGGCCGGTGCACCAGGCCGCTGTCGCGCTCGACGCGGGCCCTGGCCGCGTCGTGGCCCGGCAGCTTGAGGCTCCGCATGCCGCCATAAAGGGTGGCCGCGAAGCCAAGGACGAACACGGCCAGAAGGCCGATGTGCAGCCAGGCGGGAAGGGCCGGAAAGGCGCCGAAGAGCGCCAGCGTCAGGAAGATGCCGGCGACCAGGGTGGCCGGCCACAGCCGCGGCCAGAGCCTTTCCCAGAGGATGGCCGCGCCGGCCATCCGGAGAAGCAGGAAGTACCCGCGGCGGCGGGGCGCCGTCACGGTCCGCCGAGCCAGTTAGGGACCGATTCGCGAGCCAGCAGGTCGTCGACGCCGATCCGTTCGCGCACCACGTGGAAGGTGTCGCCCTTGACCAGGATCTCGGGCGGAAGCGAACGCGCGTTGTACGCCGAGGCCATCACCGCGCCATAGGCGCCTGCCGTCCGGATGGCCAGCAGATCGCCCGCCTTCAGCGCCGGAAGCAGGCGTTGCTGGGCGAAGGTGTCGCCGGTCTCGCAAATGGGGCCAACCACGTCCATTTCCCTGAGATGGGCATTCGCCGCCGGTTCTTCCACCGGCACGATGTCGTGGTGGGCGTCATAGAGGGCCGGACGGATCAGGTCGTTCATGCCGGCGTCGACGATGACGAAGGTGCGCGTCGCCCCCTCCTTCACGTAGATCACGCGGGTCACCAGGATGCCGGCGTTGCCGGCGATCATGCGGCCGGGCTCCAGGATCAGGTGGCAG
Organism: Shumkonia mesophila; assembly: GCF_026163695.1. Lineage (NCBI taxonomy): Bacteria > Pseudomonadati > Pseudomonadota > Alphaproteobacteria > Rhodospirillales > Shumkoniaceae > Shumkonia > Shumkonia mesophila. The sequence continues at coordinate 36,305 of NZ_JAOTID010000007.1, forward strand.
CCGAGGTCGGCGATGGTGTCCTTCACCACCTGGGCGTAGTCGGCGGGCGACGGGGACGGCGCCTGGCCATAGGGAATGCCGAGGCCGCCGCCGAGGTCGAGCCGTTCGATGGCCAGGCCGTCGGCGCGCAGCAGGGCGACGAGGTCGCGCACCCGCTGGTAGGCGTTGCGAAACGGCGCCAGATCGAGAAGCTGCGAGCCGATGTGCACCGCGATGCCGACGACGCGGATCTGGGGCATGGCGGCGGCGCGGGCATAGACGGCGTGCGCCCGGGTCCATTCGATGCCGAATTTGTTCTCGCTCTTGCCCGTGGTGATCTTGGCGTGGGTGTTGGCGTCGACGTCGGGGTTGATGCGGATGGCGACCGGCGCCCTGACGCCCAGCGCGCCGGCGACTTCGGCCACCGCCTCCAGCTCCGGCTCGGATTCGACGTTGATCTGCCAGACCCCGGCCTTGAGCGTCGAGGCGATCTCGGCGGCCGTCTTGCCGACCCCGGAAAACACGATGCGGCCGGCCGGCACGCCGCCGGCCACGGCGCGCTTGAATTCGCCGCCCGACACCACGTCGGCGCCGGCGCCCAGGCGGGCCAGGGTGCGGATGACCCCGATGTTGCCGTTGGCCTTGACCGCGAAGCAGACGGTTGCCGGCAGGCCGGCGAAGCCGGCGGCGAAAACCTCGTAGTGCCTCTCAAGGGTGGCCGTCGAATAGCAGTAGAACGGCGTTCCCACCTCTTCGGCGAGGGTGTCGAGCGCGACGGCTTCGGCGTGAAGGCGTCCGCCCTCGTAGCGGAAATGATCCATGGCGGTTGTTCGTGTCCGTGGTTATTCGGCCGGGTATTCGCGCGGATAGGTGCTGCCCGGCGGCGGTTCGAGGGAGCCCTTGCGGCCGCAGGCGGTGAGTGGGGCGAGCAGGCCCAGGACCAGCAGGGCGATCAGAAGCCGGCGCATCATGGCTTGGTCCCTCCGGTTGCCCCTGCCGTCGCCAGGAACCGCCGCCGCGCCTCGGCGACGGCGCGGCGCACGGCGTCGGGGGCGGTGCCGCCGAGGCTGGTCCGGCTTTTCACCGAGTTCTCCACGCCCAGCACCGCGAAGACGTCGGCGGTGGCGCCAGGGGCTTCCTGGCGCATGTCGTCCAGCGACAGGTCCTCGATGCCGCAGCCCCGGGTCTCGGCCAGCTTGACCAGCCGGCCGGTGACGTGATGGGCCTCGCGGAAGGGCAGGCCCAGGACCCGCACCAGCCAGTCGGCGAGGTCGGTGGCGGTGGCGAAGCCACGCCCCGCCGCCTCGCGCATCCGCTCGGCGTTGAAGCGGGCGCCCTCGATCATGCCGGTCATGGCGGCCAGCGAAAGGGTCAGGGTGTCGGCGGCGTCGAACACCGCCTCCTTGTCCTCCTGCATGTCCTTGGCGTAGGTCATGGGCAGGCCCTTGAGCACGATCAGCAGCGTGTTGAGCTGGCCGATCACCCGCCCGACCTTGGCGCGCACCAGTTCGGCGGCGTCGGGGTTGCGCTTCTGGGGCATGATCGAACTGCCGGTCGAGAAGGCGTCCGACAGCCGCACGAAGGCGAAGGGCTCCGAGCACCAGATGACGATTTCCTCGGCCAGGCGCGACAGGTGCACGGCCAGGATCGCCGCCGTTCCCAGGTATTCCAGCGCGAAATCGCGGTCGGACACCGCGTCCATCGAATTGGCGCACGGCCGATCGAAGCCCAGCGCCCGGGCGGTCATGGCGCGGTCGATGGGAAACGACGTCCCGGCCAGGGCGGCGGCGCCGAGCGGGCATTCGTTCAGGCGGGCACGGCAATCGGCGGCGCGGCCGCGGTCGCGCCCCAGCATCTCGACGTAGGCCAGCAGATGGTGGCCCAGCGTCACCGGCTGCGCCGTCTGCAGGTGGGTGAAGCCCGGCATCACCGAGCCGGCGTGCCTTTCGGCCTGTTCGATCAGAACCGCTTGCAGGGCTTTCACCTGGCCGTCCAGGGTGTCCAGCGCGTCGCGCACCCACAGGCGGAAATCGGTCGCCACCTGGTCGTTGCGCGAGCGGGCGGTGTGCAGCCGCTTGGCCGGTTCGCCGATGCGTTCGGCCAGTCGGCTTTCGATGTTCATGTGGATGTCCTCAAGCTCGCGCGAGAAGACGAAGGTGCCGGCGGCGATCTCGGCGGCGATGGCGTCCAGCCCGGCCTCGACGGCCTTGCCGTCGGCGGCAGACAGGATGCCGGTTGCGACAAGCATCTGGCAATGGGCCTTCGAGCCTGCGATATCCTGTGTCGCGAGGCGCCGATCGACGTCGATCGAGGCGTTGATTTCCTGCATGATCGACGCCGGGCCCGTTTCGAACCGCCCGCCCCATATGCTACTGGTCGTGGGGTCCGATGGGGAATGCTTCTTGCTCATGGTACGATCTGCCGAGGCTTTGACGTGAAACCAGCCATTGCGCTGTCGGTTGCTCTAGGGGTCGTCGCGGCGTTTGTCGCGACCATAGCCTTGTATCATGCCGATAGGCAAACGCGAACATGCGGTCCGGGAAGCGGAAAAGTGGCGGCGTTCCAGCCGGCGGTGGACCCGGCGCCGCTGCCCGACGTGCCGTTCGTCGACGCCGATGGAAGGCCGCGCGCGCTTGCCGATTTCAAGGGCAAGGGCGTGGTTCTGAACTTCTGGGCCACCTGGTGCGTCCCGTGCGTGGCCGAAATGCCGGCGCTGGACCGCCTGCGGGCCCGTCTGGCCGGACGCGGCATCGAGGTGCTGGCGCTGTCTTCCGACCGCGGCGGCGCCCCGGTGGTGCAGGGCTTTTTTGCCCAACACGGCATCGGGCATCTGCCGGTGGCGCTGGATCAGGGCCTGCGCGCGGCGCGCGCCCTGGGGGTCCAGGGACTGCCGACGACGGTACTGATCGACGGGGCCGGCCGCGACAGGGGCCGCTTGGTCGGCGCCGCCGAGTGGGATTCCGAGGATGCCGTCGCCCTGGTGGAAGACTGCCTGACCGGCAAGAAACGATGACGCAAAGGATGGCAAGACGATGACGAGAACGATCGTGATGGTGGCCCTGGCGGGCCTTCTTTGCGCCTGCGCGGCGCCGGCTCCTACGTGGGAAAAGCCGGGCACCGGCGCGGCCGAAGCGAAACGCTTCACGCAGAACTGCCAGGCCTTCGCGGCGGTGGAAGCCGACCGCAGGTACCGCTACGACTATCCGCGCGAAACCGGCGGGCCGATGGGGCCGGGCGACCGCTTCCAGGCGACGATGGCCGACAACGAGGCCTCGCTGTTCAAGAACCGGGTCTTCAACGAGTGCATGCAGAGCCACGGCTATCGCAAGGCTGGCGCCGCTGCCAAGCCGTGAGGCGGCGGTGCAAGGAAAAGGCGTGGCGGGGGGCCCTGTCGGACCGCCGGCCACGCCTTGAGGCGGGGAGGAGGGGGAGGATGAGGAAGGAAGGGAAGGGGTTCGTCAGGCCGCGAGCGGCTGCTTGAGCTGGTCGTTGGAGGCCGCCGCATGCGGTTCGGCGCGAAGCGCCGGCATGTCGGAAACGGCCGGCACCGCCTGCTCGGACCGGTAGGCCTGCTTGACCAGGGCCGGAATTTGCGAACGGGTCAGGCCGATGTCGGCCAGCACGCGGTCGCTCAGGCCATTCAGTTCCTCGAGCATGCGCTGACGGTTGTACCAGGTGACGACGGGGGCAATGACGGCCCGGCGGACGGCGTTGAGAGCGTTCATGGCGACTTTCCTTTTCATGCGTCTGTTGGGTTTAGGTGCCGGCCAAATGCCGGATCACGCTTTTCGGTTGGCGAAGGGGAAGTGGCGGAAAGGCCAGGCGAGCAGCCGCGCGACCGCCTCGAACGCGGAATGGTAGACGTTCCGCAGGTCCGGGCTTTGGCCGGTCGGCTCTTCTGTCCGGGCGCTCCACTGTGGAGCGGCGCAACAAACGACACGCGCGCCTTGCCGCATGATCTTGGTCCCTTCGTTTTTTTCGGGGTGAAGGCACCGCGTTTTCGAGAAAACGGTCTCGAAACGAGGGGCGATGCTCCAACGGTTGTAGATATAGAGGGGTTTCGCCCCAAAAGGAGCGCGATTTTTGCAGCGCAGCCCCACGATGCGTGCATGGCTCGGGCGGCGCGCGGCACCGAGGCGGCCCTTGCGATGAGCCCGGCGCATACCTACGGTAGTCACTGGACCCGACGAAGGGAAAACGCGAAGTGGATCGATCGCTTCTCGACGACAGCCGTCTCGAAACCCTGCTGGCCGCGGCCGGCATCGCGCTGACGCCGGCCGCCGTGCGCGCGCTTGCCGCCGGCGCGGCGGCGGCGCCTCCGGGCATCGAGGAGGATGGCTGGATGGTCCTTCTCGCCCCGGCCCCGGCGATCGACGCGGCGGATGGGCTGCGCGACGCGCTGCGGGCCCTTTACCGGCAGGCGAAGGCGGCCGAGCCGGCGGTCGCGTCGGATGCCGCCGCCCGCCTCGCCGCCCTGCGCGACCATCTCGCGGGGCGGCGTCTCGACGGCTTCGTGGTGCCGCGCGCCGATGCCTATCCCGGCGAATACCTGCCCGGCGCCGCCGAACGGCTGGCCTGGCTCACCGGCTTCACCGGCTCGGCCGGCGCGGCGGTGATCCTGAAGGAGAAGGCCGCCGTCTTCGTCGATGGCCGCTATACGCTGCAGGTGCGCAAGCAGGTCGACGGCGGGCTTTACGAATACCGCCACCTGACGGACGAGCCGCCGGCCGAATGGATCGCCCACCATCTGCGGGCCGGCGGCCGGCTTGGCTTCGACCCCTGGCTGCATTCCGCCGCCCAGGCCGCGACCCTGCGGCGGGCCTGCGAGAAGGCGGGGGCCGAACTGACGGCCGTGGCCGACAATCCGATCGACGCTATCTGGGCGGATCGGCCGCCGATGCCGCTCTCTCCCATGGTGGCCCACCCGCTGACGGTCGCCGGCGAGCCGTCGGAGGCCAAGCGGCGGCGGATGGCCGAGGCCATGGTTCGCGACGGCGCGGCAAGCGCCTTCATCGCCGCTTCGGAATCCATTGCCTGGCTGTTGAACGTGCGCGGCGGCGACGTGCCGTTCACGCCGCTTACGCTGGCTTTCGCCGTGCTTCACGAGGACGCCACGGTCGACCTCTACGTCGACGGCCGCAAGGTGCCGGCGGAAACCCGCCGGCATCTGGGCGACGGCGTCCGCCTTCGCGAGCCGGCGGCGCTGGCTTCCGATCTCGACCGGCTGGGCCGGGACGGCCGCGCCGTTCGCCTCGATCGCGACAACGTGCCGGCCTGGGTGTGGCATCGGCTGGAACGGGCCGGCGCCAGCCTGCGCGAAGGGGACGATCCCTGCCTGCTGGCCAAGGCCTGCAAGAACGCCGCCGAACTGGCCGGCATGCGGGCCGCCCACCGCCGCGACGGCGCGGCCATGGTCCGTTTCCTGGCCTGGCTGGACGGCGCGATGGCCAAGGGTGGGGTCAGGGAAAGCTCGGCCGCCGCCCGGCTGGAAACGCTGCGCCGCGCCGCCGGCGGCTACCGCGGCCCGAGCTTCGAGACGATTTCCGGGGCCGGCCCCAACGGCGCCATCGTCCATTACCGCGGCACCGCCGAAAGCGACCGCGAACTCACCCCGGGAACGCTCTACCTGATCGATTCCGGCGGCCAGTACGAAGACGGCACCACCGACGTCACGCGCACCGTGGCGGTGGGCGGGCCGACGGCGGAGATGCGCCGGCATTTCACGCTTGTGCTGAAGGGCCACATCGCCCTGGCGACGGCGGTGTTTCCGCAGGGGACCTCGGGCTCGCAGCTCGACGTCCTGGCCCGTCGCCCGCTGTGGGACGACGGCCTCGACTACGACCATGGCACCGGCCATGGCGTCGGCAGTTGCCTGGGCGTCCATGAAGGCCCGGGCCGCATCGCCAAGCGGGCCGGCACGGTGCCGCTGGAGGGCGGCATGGTGCTGTCCGACGAGCCGGGATACTACCGCGAGGGCGCCTATGGCATCCGCATCGAAAACCTGCTGGCCGTCGAGGCGCGGCCGGGCCTCGGCGACGGCGGGCGGCCATTCCTCGGTTTCGAGGTTCTGACGCTGGCGCCCCTCGACCGCGGACTCGTCGACGTCTCGCAATTGACCGACGGCGAGCGGCGGTGGGTGGATGCCTACCACGCCCGCGTGCGGGCCGAGATCGCCCCCTTGCTGGACCCGCCCGCGCAAGCCTGGCTGGCGGCGGCGACCCGCCCCCTGCCCTGATGGGGATGGGCGGCGACCATGCTTTGCAATTGATTTCCGGTTGAATATTAACCATTCTGCGGGTTGACCCGTGAAAAACGGGTGCGGACAGGGATCGCCCTGATCCCGGACGCAGGCGACAAGACGGGATTTTGGATACGGGCGGCATGGCGATTTTCGGTACCTTCGCGAGCAAGCCTCGACAGCCGCCGGCGGGAGGACCGCCGGAGGACCCCAAGTGGTCGCGCTCGGCCTCTGGCCTGTTCCGGCGGTTCACCAAGCTGGACCCCGAAGCCGAGGGGTTGAGCGAAAAAAGCGGCGTCTTCGTCATCTGGCATGGCGGCCTGCGCCCGCAGTGGGTTTACGCGGGTTCCAGTCCCGACCTGGCCAAGGCCCTTCATGACATGGCCGACATGGACGAGGTCATGAATCTGGAAGTGAATGGCGGACTGTTCGTCAGCTGGGCGTTCATCAAGGAAGAGTTCCAGGGCGGCGTCGTGAAGTACCTGAACGAGGCCATGGACCCGGTGGTGGAAAATCCGGCGGCGGCCACGCTGGAGGATACCCCCATCGCGGTGATCTTCCCCGGCAAGAGCGTCAAGAAATGAGGCGGCGCCGACCCGGCCTTTCCGGCCGGGCGGCCAGCCAACGGCCGCAAGGACCGCGGGCAGGGAGCGGCGGGTCATGGCCGGCGTCTTGAACGTCATCATCGTCCTGGTTCTGGCGGCGACCGTCCTTGTCCTCGCCCTCGGCCTGTTCTCGATGGTCAAGGGCGGCGCCTTCAACGCACGGTTCGGCAACCGGCTGATGCGCCTCAGGGTCATGGTCCAGGGCGCCGCCGTGGTCTTGGTGGCGGCGGCCCTGCTGCTGCTGGCTTACGATCATTTCGGGAAGGGCTGAGACGTGGTTCGGCTGACCCGCATCTACACCCGCGGCGGCGACGGCGGCGAAACGTCGCTGGGCTCGGGCGAACGGGTGCCCAAGCACGCCTTGCGGGTCGAGGCCGTCGGTACGGTGGACGAAGCCAACGCGGCGATCGGCGTGGCCAGGCTGGCGACGGCGGGCGAGGCCGACACCATGCTGGAGCGCGTGCAGAACGACCTGTTCGACCTCGGGGCCGACCTGTGCACCCCGGAAGGGCGCCATCGCGGCCCGCAGGCCCTGCGCGTGTCGGACGGTCAGGTCGAGCGGCTGGAACGCGAGATCGATGCGCTGAACGCCCCTTTGCGGCCGCTCGACTCCTTCATTCTTCCGGGCGGCACCCCGGCGGCGGCCCAGGTTCACGTGGCCCGCACGGTGGTGCGCCGCGCCGAGCGGCTGATGACCCGCCTGGCCGCCGAGGAGGAGCTCAATCCGGCGGCGCTCCGCTATATCAATCGGCTGTCCGACCACCTGTTCGTCCTGGCCCGCCACCTCAACGACGGCGGGCGGGCCGACGTGCTGTGGAAGCCCGGCGCGAACCGCGAATAGGTCCTTACGCCGCGACGGCGTCGAAGTGGACGACCCGGTTGCGTCCCGATCTCTTGGCGGCATAAAGCGCCTGGTCGGCGCGGGAAAGCGCGGCGTCCAGCGCGGTTTCGCCCGCCAGGAACTGCGAGATGCCGATGCTGATGGTGATGGGCGCGGGCAGGCTGCCGAGATGCAGGTCTTCGACTGCGGTGCGCAGGCGGTTGGCCAGGGCCATGGCCTGGTCGGCGTCGGTTTCCGGCAGCAGCAGGCCGAATTCCTCGCCGCCCAGCCTGGCGACGGTGTCTTCGGCGCGCACCAGCTTCCGGCACAGGTCGGCGAAGCTTGCCAGGGCGCGGTCGCCCTCGCCGTGTCCGTAGGTGTCGTTGATCCGCTTGAAGTGGTCGATGTCGGCCATGATCACCGCCAGCGGCCGGCCATAGCGCCGAGACCGCCGGATCTCGCCCTTGGCGAGGGCGAAGAAGTGGGCCCGGTTGACCAGGCCGGTCAGCGGATCGGTGCTGGCCAAACGTTCGAGGTTGGCTTCCATTTCCTTGCGCCCGGTGATGTCGGTCAGCGCCACCAGGACGGCCGCGACGCCGTCGACCTCGGCCGTCGTCGCCGACAGCAGCACGTCGCGCACCGCGCCGCCCGCCAGCTTCAGCCGGGTCTCGAATCCGTCGATCCTGCCGTTCGCCTCCAGGATCATGGTCAGTTTGCGCAGATCGCGCCGTTCGATGCTGGCCTGGATGGCGTGCGGTTGGCGTAGCGGGCCTTCGCCGAAATAGCCGCGGGCCGCCTCGTTGGCCTGAAGAATCGTGCCGTCCCTGCGGTTCACGACGATCATCGGCGCCGGCACCGCCTGGAGGAGGGCTTGCAGCGTTTCGCGATGCCGGGCCAGTTGGAGATTGGCCACCCGTTCGGCCTGGGTTATCGCCCAGGCCAGCCGTTGCAGCCGGTTGGAGCGGATCAGCACCAGCGCCAGGATAATGTTGAGGGTGATCAGCGCGAGAATCAGTCCGGGCCACGTTTCCCGCGACGGCAGGAAAGCCATGTACGCGGCCAGCGGCGCGATGCTGCCCCCCAGCCCGCAGACCAGCGCCCACCTGAACGGCATCGACAGGGCGAGGTAGTAAATCATCGGCATCACAAAGGTGATGAGCAGGCCGATGGGGCTGCTGTGGGGGGCGATCAGCACCACCGATGCCGCGATGACGAAAAAAGCCCACGTGGCGGCCAGCCAAGCCAGCATTCGAAAGCTGGCGATCCGGCCGGCGGCAAGCATGCCGGCCAGCGAGACGGCGACGATGACGCTGCGGGCGACCATCGAGACGGCGAAATGCGGGTGGCCGAAAAACCGCCAGTCGCTCAGATAGAACAGAAGGTTCATGAGAAGGGCGAAGCCGAAAAGCAGCCGTGCGTGCCGTGCGGATTCCGCCAGCCGCTCCGCCTGATAGTCGGCTTCGCGGACCGGATCGGCGAATTCGCCGCCCCATGTGAGAAACACCGGACGCATGGCGCCGCATCATAGGCCAGCCGGCGGCGTTCGGCGATGGGATTTCCCGTCCCGCCGGATGGTCCGGCGGCGGCCGCCCCTTCCGGCAGTTTCGTTGACAGGTTCGGTGCTTGACCGTATGGTGCCCCGGTATATGCAAGAGGGATGATTTACCTGGAAAACCGGCGTCTCTCGGCGTTTTCGGGAGTCCGGGAAAATCCCTCGACCGTGGGATAAACCGCCAGCAGCCGAAGGCCGTCCATGAAAGTTCTAGTCGCCGTCAAACGGGTCATCGACTACAACGTCAATGTCCGCGTCAAGTCGGATCAGACCGGGGTCGAGACCGCCAACGTCAAGATGTCCATGAACCCCTTCGACGAGATCGCGGTCGAGGAAGGGGTGCGCCTGAAGGAGGCGGGGACAGCCACCGAGCTGGTCGCCGTGTCGATCGGCGGGCTGCCCAGCCAGGAAACCATCCGCACCGCGCTGGCGATGGGCGCCGACCGGGGCATCCTGGTTAAGACCGAGCTTGCCACCGACACCCAGATGCAGCCGCTTGCCGTCGCCAAGATCCTGAAGGCGGTGATCGAGAAGGAGGGGGCCCAGCTCGTCCTCCTGGGCAAGCAGGCCATCGACGACGACTCGAACCAGACCGGCCAGATGCTGGCCGCGCTGTTGGGGTGGGCGCAGGGCACCTTCGCCTCCAAACTGACCGTCGCCGACGGCAAGGTCCAAGTGGTTCGCGAGGTCGACGGCGGGCTGGAGACGGTATCGCTGACGATGCCGGCGGTGGTCAGCGTGGATTTGCGCCTCAACGAACCGCGCTACGCCTCGCTGCCCAACATCATGAAGGCCAAGAAAAAGCCGATCGATACCCTCGAGCCGGCGGCCCTGGGGGTCGATGTGACGCCGCGCCTCAAGACGCTGAAGGTCATCGAGCCGGCCAAGCGCAAGGGCGGCGTGAAGGTGGCGAGCGTCGCCGAACTGGTGAGCAAACTCAAGAACGAGGCCAAGGTGATCTGATGAGCGTCCTGGTCATTGCCGAACACGACAACAACGAACTGAAGTCCTCGACCCTGCATACGGTGACGGCCGCAGCCAAGCTGGGCGACGTGACCGTGCTGGTCGCCGGCGCCGCCTGCCGGGCGGTGGCCGACGCCGCCGCCAAGGTGGCCGGCGTCGCCAAGGTGCTGCTGGCCGACGATGCGCGCTACGCCAATGGCTTGGCCGAGGTCCTGACCCCGCTCATCGTCGGGCTGGCGCCCGGGTTCAGCCACCTTCTGGCCCCGGCGACGACTTTCGGCAAGAACGTCCTGCCGCGGGTGGCGGCGCTCCTCGACGTGGCCCAGATCTCGGAAATCGTCGCCGTCGAATCCGCCGACACCTTCGTGCGCCCGGTCTATGCCGGCAACGCCCTGGCCACCGTACAGTCGGCCGACAAGATCAAGGTGATCACCGTGCGCGGCACCGCCTTCGAAGCGGCCGCCGCCGAGGGCGGTTCCGCCGCCGTCGAACCGGTGGCCGCCGCCGCCGACCCCGGGCTGTCCTCCTTCGTCGAGCAGCGGCTCACCAAGTCCGACCGCCCCGAACTGACCAGCGCGTCGCGCATCATCTCGGGCGGCCGCGGCATGGGCAGCGGCGAGAACTTCAAGCTGCTGGAAGACGTCGCCGACAAGCTGGGCGCCGCCGTCGGCGCCTCGCGCGCCGCCGTTGACGCCGGCTTCGTGCCGAACGACTATCAGGTCGGGCAGACCGGCAAGGTGGTGGCGCCCGATCTTTACATCGCGGTCGGCATCTCGGGGGCCATCCAGCACCTGGCCGGGATGAAGGACAGCAAGGTCATCGTCGCCATCAACAAGGACGAGGAGGCGCCCATCTTCCAGGTCGCCGACTACGGTCTGGTCGAGGATTTGTTCAAGGCGCTGCCCGAGCTGTCGTCCGAACTCGGCAAGCTCTAGGACCGCTTCCGCTTTCCTCTCCGCCCCCGGGGGCGGAGAGGATCAAGGTGAGGTGGGGGATTCCAGAGGCGGTGAGGCCCACCTCACCCTCCCGCGCCGGCGGCGCGGGCCCCTCCCTCTCCCCCCTCAAGGGCGGAGAGGGTAAGATGGAGATGGGGTGGGTGCCACTTGACGGAACGGGGACAAAGCATGGCGGTTGACATCAGGAAGATCGGCGTCGTCGGCGCCGGGCAGATGGGCGTAGGGATCTCCCACGTTTGCGCGCTGGGCGGCCTCGATGTGCATCTGGTCGACATCGATCCCGATCGTCTACGCCAGGGGCTGGCCGCCATCGAGCATTACCTCGGCCGCCAGGTCGCCAAGGAGAGGATCACCGAGGCCGACAGCAAGACGGCGATGGCGCGCATCACTTCGGGGACCGAGGTCTCGGCCTTCGCCGACCGCGACCTGGTGATCGAGGCGGTGAACGAGGACGAGCAGATCAAGAAGGCCGCCTACAAGGCGATCTGTCCGCACCTCAAGCCCGAGGCTCTGCTGGCCACCAACACGTCGTCGATCTCGATCACCCGATTGGCCGCGACGACCGACCGGCCGGGCAGGTTCCTCGGCATTCATTTCATGTATCCGGCGCCGATGCTGGACCTGGTCGAACTGATCCGCGGCATCGCCACCGACGTCGACACCTTCCGCGCGGTCGAAAGCTTCGTTCTCAAGCTGGGCAAGACGCCGGTCGCCGTCGAGGATTTCTCGGCCTTCATCGTCAATCGCATCCTGATGCCGATGATCAACGAGGCGGTCTACGCCCTTTACGAGGGCGTGGCCTCGGTCAAGGCCATCGACACCGCCATGCGGCTGGGCTGCCGGCACCCGATGGGGCCGCTGGAACTGGCCGATTTCATCGGGCTGGACTTCTGCCTGGCGGTGATGAACACCCTGCACGAGGGGCTGGCCGACACCAAGTACCGGCCGTGCCCGCTGCTGGTGAAGTACGTCGAGGCCGGCTGGCTGGGCCGCAAGTCGGGCCGCGGCTTCTACGACTATTCGAAGGACGAGCCCGAGCCCACGCGCTGAGCGGCCGTCCTTTCAAGGCGTTGCAAACGGGGCCCGGCGGGCCCCGTTTTCTTGCCGCCGGAAACCGTCGCAAATCCTTCGTCGAACCGTCATCGAACCGTCGCCGGTGCCGGGCAGACTGGCAGCCGTGAAAAAGCCGGTGGGTCCAGTCGAGACGGCTTGCCGGGTTCCTGTCTTCGATCCGACGAAGGGACGGTTGGGGTTTGTCGACGACCAAGCTTCAGGTTCGCCTCGCCGAGACGCCGCTCGACCTGGAAGCCGCCCAGGCCTTGCGCTACCGGGTCTTCTACGACGAGATGGGCGCCACCCCGACGGCCGAGATGCGTCTCCGGCAACGGGATTTCGATGCCTTCGACGATATCTGCGACCACCTGTTGGTGATCGATCCCCAGCGCAGCAACGGCCATCCGCACGTGGTCGGCACCTACCGGCTCCTGCGCAAATCGGTGGCGGCGCGCGCGCAGGGCTTCTACACCCAGCAGGAGTTCGACATCGGCCCCCTGGTGGACCAGCCCGGCGAGATCGTCGAACTGGGCCGCTCGTGCGTCGACAGGGACTATCGCACGCGGGCCGTCATGCAGATCCTGTGGGGCGGCCTTGCCGCCTACATCGACGATTTCGACATCGCGCTGATGTTCGGCTGCGCCAGCCTGCCGGGGACCGAACCGCAGGCGGTGCGCTCGGCGCTTTCCTACCTCCACCACTTCCATCTGGCCCCGGAAACCTTGCGGCCCCGGGCGCTCGACGAACGCTATGTCGCGATGGGCGTATTGCCGCCGGCGGAACTCGACCGCTCGGCGGTGCTGAGCGGACTGCCCCCGCTCATGAAAGGGTATCTGCGCGTCGGCGGCTTTGTCGGCGACGGCGCGGTTGTCGACCTCCAGTTCAACACGACGGACGTATGCATCATCGTCAAAACGGATTCCATTTCAGCGAAATACCGTCGCCACTATATGGATTCGCCGAAGCCTTTGGCGGCCTGAACCCCTCCCCCTCGTGGATTCGGGCCGTGGGGCGCTTTGCGCTTTTCCTGCTGATGACGGCGGTCCTGGTGGCGCTCTATGGGCTGGCCAGCCCGTTCGGCCGACGGTGGCGCAAGGCGCTGATGCGCCTGTGGTTCAAGGGTGCCTGCCGGCTTACCGCGCTGGATGTCCGGGTCACCGGCACGCCATGGCGCGACGGGCCGGTCCTGATGGTCGCCAATCACGTCTCCTACCTCGACGTCCCGGTCCTGGGCAGCCTTCTCGACGTCGTGTTCGTGGCCAAGGAGGACGTGGCGGCCTGGCCGCTGTTCGGCTTTCTGGCCCGCCTCGTGCGCACCGCCTTCATCAGCCGCCGGCCGGCCGAGGCGCGGCGCCAGGCCCGGTGCCTGGGCGAACGGCTTCGGCGGGGCGAAACGCTGCTGGCCTTCCCCGAGGGCACCAGCACCGCCGGCTTCGCCGTGCGGCCGTTCAAGACGGCGCTGTTCGCCGTGGCCGAGGATGGACCGGCGCTGTGGGTGCAGCCGGTGTCCATCGCCTATCCCCGGGCCGCCGCCGGCAAGGCCCTGACCCACGGGCTCGAAAACCTTTACGCCTGGTACGGCGAGATGACCCTGCTGCCGCACCTGTTCACCGTCTTCGGCCTCAAGGGCGCCGAGGTCGAGGTGATCTTCCACGAGCCGGTGGCGGCCTCGGCCTTCGCCGACCGCAAGGATCTGGCCCGGCATTGCCGGGAAGTGGTGTCGCAGGGGCTGTCGATGGCGACCGGCCGATGGCATGCCGCCATCCCGGCCCACCCCGGGGCGGCGGAAAATGCCGAACCCGATGTCGATCTCCCGGACCTGGAACCCGCCGCCGCCTGAACCAGAGCCCAAAAACTCAACCGCGAATTGATCGTCATTCCCGCGCAAGCGGGAATCCAGGTTGGGCGGTTGGTCTGGACCCCCGCTTTCGCGGGGTGACGAAAAAAGGGGTTCGCGTAACGGCTCAGTGCATCTCGGTGCGCAGTTGCTGGCGCAGCACGTCGATGGGAACCAAATGGCCCCTGACCTCGGTGCACCAGAACTGCCAGCCGTTGCACGCCGGCGCCTGCTGGACGTAGGCCCCGACCTGGTGGATGGAGCCCCGGAAGTCCGAGGTGATCAACGTGCCGTCGGCGCGTACCCGGGCCGAGAAGCGGCGGCTGGCGTCGGTCAGCGTAACGCCCGGTTGCAGGATGCCGCGCTCGACCAGCCAGCCGAAGGGAATGCGGGGCTGGCTGCGCTTGCTGGGCGTGCTGACCAGATCGGCGTCGTCGGTCGGCTTGACCCGCTCGATCCGCCGCTTGGCGACGGCGGCGTAATCGGCGTCGCGTTCCAGGCCGATGAACTGGCGGCGCAGCCGCTTGGCGACGGCGCCGGTGGTGCCGCTGCCGAAGAAGGGATCGAGCACGACGTCGCCGACCTCGGTCGAGGACAGGATGACGCGGTGCAGCAACGCCTCGGGCTTCTGGGTGGGATGGGCCTTCTTGCCGTCGATCTTCAGCCTCTCCTGGCCGGTGCACAGCGGCAGCGTCCAGTCCGAGCGCATCTGCAGATCGTCGTTCAGGCTTTTCATCGCCTCGTAATTGAAGCGATAGCGCGCCTCCTTGTCGCGGGCGCACCAGATCAGCGTCTCGTGGGCGTTGGTGAAGCGCCGTCCGCGGAAGTTCGGCATCGGGTTGGTCTTGCGCCAGATGACGTCGTTCAGAATCCAGAACCCCAGATCCTGAAGGATCGAGCCGACCCGGAAGATGTTGTGATAGCTGCCGATCACCCACAGCGTGCCGTTGGGCTTGAGCAACCGCCGCGCCTCCGACAGCCAGGCCCGCGAGAAGGCGTCGTAGGTGGAAAGATCGTCGAAGTGATCCCACTCGTCGTCGACGCCGTCGACGGCGGTGTTGTTGGGCCGAAGCAGGTCGCCGCCGAGCTGCAGGTTGTACGGAGGATCGGCAAAAACCACGTCGACCGATGCCTCGGGAAGGTCCTTCATCAGCGCCACGCAGTCGCCGACCAGGATCTTGTTCGCGGGGATTGTTTTGTTCTGTGACATGGCCGGCACAATGAGTCACGCCGGAATCGCCGTCAAGAACAAACGGAATCAACGGGTTAGGGGAATTTCCTGATGCAAGATGTGGGAGTCAGGCGTCAACCGGCCGCAACATCTTGATGACGGGGGCGAAGCTCTTGCGGTGTTCGGGCGTCACGCCCAGCCGTTCCAGCCCGGCGCGGTGCTCGGCGGTGCCGTAGCCGGCGTTGTGTTCCCAGCCATAGCCGGGATGCACGATGGCGAGCTTGGCCATGATGCGATCGCGGGTCACCTTGGCGACGATCGAGGCGGCGGCGATGGACAGGCTGCGGGCGTCGCCGCGGACCACGCAGCGTCCCTTGCAGGCAAGATCGGGCATGCGGTTGCCGTCGATGAGCGCGATGTCGGGAAGGACCGGCAGCGCGTCGAGCGCGTGGGACATGGCGGTGAGGGTGGCGTTGAGGATGTTGTTGCGATCGATCTCCTCGACGTGGGCCTGGCCGACCCCGATGGCGGCGAAGGCCGGCAGCACGGCGAACAGGCTTTCGCGCTGCGTCGCCGTCAGCTTCTTGGAATCGTTGATGGCCTCCGCGATTTCCGTGGGCAAAAGGGCGCGATTAAGGATGACGGCGGCGGCCACCACCGGCCCCGCCCACGGGCCGCGTCCGGCCTCGTCGATGCCGGCAATGATGGCATGGCCCTGGCGAATGGCGGCGTCTTCCAGGCTGAAGTCCGGCCTCAGCGGGGCGTCCGGCCACAGCAGGGGCTGGCGCGGCGTCATGGCGCGGAATCGAGAACCAGGTTTTCGCGCGCCCAGGCCAGCGGCAGGACGGCGCGGCCGTTGCGGCTGAAGGTGCCGGCGGAAAGCCCCTTGGGCACCGCCAGGGTCACGGTGTCGGCCTTGATGGCGATGATCTCGGCCCGCACGAAACCCGACTGGCCGCTGACGTCGATGACCTCGTCGCGGTCGAGAATCCCCGAGACGTTCTTGCCGTCGAAGCGGATCATCGCCACGATCTGGTCGGGAAACGGCGCCGTCAGCAGATGAACGGGAATCTTGACGCGCTGTCCGGCTTCGATGCTGTCCATCAGGTGGCTCGTCCCCCTTTTGATCGCTCCGCCTCGACGGGCGGTTCGATTGCCAGGATAGCCGCTTCGGGGGACGGCGGAAACGCGAAATCTTGGGTTTGGCCTACAGCAGTTGCAGTTGATCGCCCGGCCGCGGCGGAACCCGGAACCTGCCGGCGTCGAGTGCCATGCTCCGGTCGTGGCCGGAGATGAGGCCGTGCTTGCGGCAGGCCAGGCGGAACCGCTGCTCGATCAAGTCGGCGAAGACGCCGTGGCCGCGCATGCGGGCGCCGAATTCGGCGACGTAGAGCTGGCCGTCGCGGCTTTCGCGCAACCGGTTGAGCACGTGGTGGGCGCGGCCCGGGAAATGGCTCTCCAGCCAGTCGGTGAACAGCTCCTTCAACTCCAGCGGCAGGCGCAGCAGGATGTAGCCGGCGGCCCGGGCGCCGGCCGCCGCCGCCGCCTCCAGGATGCGCTCGATTTCCGATTCGGTGAGAAAGGGGATGACCGGCGAAACCAGCGCCGACACCGGCACGCCGGCGGCGCTGAGCGCGGCGATGGTTTCGATCCGCCGGTAAGGTGCCGCGGCGCGCGGTTCCATCCGCCGGGCCAGGTCCTTGTCCAGCGTCGTCAGCGAGATGCCGACGCTGACCAGCCGATCCGCCGCCATCGGGGCCAGGATGTCGAGGTCGCGGGCGACGAGCGCCGACTTGGTGGTGATCATCACCGGATGGCGGAAGCGGGCCAGCACCTCCAGGATTCCCCGCGTGATCTTGCGGTCCCGCTCGATCGGCTGGTAAGGATCGGTGTTGGCGCCCAGCATGATCGGCTGGGCGACATAGCCCGGTTTGGACAGTTCCTTTTCCAGAAGAAGCGCGGCGTCGGGCTTGGCGAACAGGCGGGTTTCGAAGTCGAGCCCGGGGGAAAGGCCCATGTAGGCGTGGGTCGGCCGCGCGAAGCAGTAGATGCAGCCATGCTCGCAGCCGCGGTAGGGGTTGATCGACTGATTGAAGAAGATGTCCGGCGAGGCGTTGCGCGAAATGATGGCGCGGGGCTTTTCGTCGGTGACGGTGGTGCGCAGCGGTGGCAGATCGTCCTCCGCCGGCCCCCAGCCGTCATCGACGGCGTGGCGGATTTCGCGCTCGAAGCGTCCGGTCGGATTGCCGACCGCGCCCCGTCCCTTGCGGGGCCTATCGGGCAGGCACTCTTCCATGCCTCGAAATATCGGGGCTCGTCAGGAACAATTCAAGAACATTCGCGCTACCAATAGGTCATGGGAATGGCGATGGCGGTGCCGCCGGCCTCGACACCGAAGGCGGCGTCATCGAAATCGGGCGGGCCGAACAGCGCCTGCGCCCCGCTGCTGAAGGCATAGCCTTCGCGCGGAATGCCGAGAAAACCCTGGTCGAACTCGTCGTTGTCGTTTTCGTCGTGATAGACGGCGACGGCATAGGTGCCGGGCGCGATGCCGGCGAAGCGGGCCACCGCGCTCGCGGCCGGCACCACCCGGTCCTCCAGGATGTAATCGCCGTCCGGAAAACCGTCGCGGGAATCGTAAAGCGCGACGTGAACCGTCCCCTGGTCCGAGCGCAGCCCCGTGACCGTCACCGTCAGGTCGGCCGCCGCCGCGTCCCCGGCGAAAAGGATCGCCGCCGCCAAGGCGGCCGATACGACGAAGGTCTTGCCCGACATGTCCCGGATGACTCCCACCATCGATGCCGATGATGGCCGAACGGGCCGCCTTGGAAAACCCCGAAACGCCCGCCCGCCGGCGCGCGACGGAATTGGACCGGCGGCCGCGGTGTGGTACGGCTAGCGGATGCTGAGCGTCGTCATCCCCACGTTGCAGGCCGGCGGCACCCTTGGCGCGACGCTGGACGCCGTGACCGCCGCCACCGGGGTCGGCGAGGTGCTGGTGGTCGACGCCGGCTCGACCGACGCCACCCGCGCCATCGCCACCCGGGCCGGCGCCCGGGTGATCGCGGCGCCGCGCGGGCGGGGCATGCAACTGGCGGCGGGGGCGGCGGCGGCAACCGGCGACTGGCTTTTGTTCCTGCACGCCGACACGGTGCCGGCGCCGGGCTGGGATCGGGCGCTCGCCGGCTTCATCGACGATCCGGCCAGCCGCGAGCGGGCGGCGGTCTTTTGCTTCGCGCTGGACGACCCGTCCCCGGCGGCGCGCCGGCTGGAGCGGTGGGTCGACTGGCGGACGCGGGGGTTGGGCCTGCCCTACGGCGATCAGGGCCTTCTCATCGCCCGCGACTTCTATGCCGCCGTCGGCGGTTTTTCGCCGATGCCGCTGATGGAGGACGTCGATCTGGCGCGGCGCATCGGCCGCTCCCGGCTGGCGGTGCTCGACGCCGCCGCCGTCACCTCGGCGGTCCGCTATCGCAACGAGGGCTACATGCGCCGCGGCCTGCGCAACCTCGTCTGCCTCTCGCTCTTCTTCCTGGGCGTCGATCCCAAGCGGATCGAGCGGCTCTACCGATGAGCCTTCCCCATCATCTGGTGGTCTTCGCCAAGGCGCCGCGCCTGGGCCGGGTCAAAAGCCGGCTGGCCAGGGACATCGGTCCGGTGGCCGCCTGGGCGTTCTACCGGCGCACGCTTGCCTCCGTCCTGCGGCGGCTGGCCGGGCGCGGCCGCTGGCGCGCCTGGGTGGCGGTGACGCCCGACGCCGGGGCGGCCCGCCAGGCCCTGTGGCCGGCCGGCTGGACCGTCATCCCGCAGGGGGAAGGCGACCTCGGGGATCGCATGGACCGGGCGATGCGCCGGTTGCCGCCCGGCCCCGTCGTCATCGTCGGCACCGACATTCCCGGCCTTTCCCGCCGGCACGTCGCGGCGGCCTTCGCCGCGCTCGGCCGCCACGACGCGGTGTTCGGTCCGGCCTCCGACGGCGGCTATTGGCTGATGGGCTTAAGGCGCCGGCCGCGCGTGGCCCGCCTGTTCGCGGGCGTCCGCTGGTCTTCCGAACACGCGCTGACCGATACCCTGGCCAACCTGGGGCCCGGCCAGACGGCGGCCCACCTGGAGGTGCTGGAGGACGTCGACGACGGTGCCGCCCTGGCCCGCTGGCTCAAGGGCACCGGCCGCCGTGGCTAGGACAGGTGTTCCTTGAGGCGCGGCATCAGTTCGACGAAGTTGCAGGGCTTGTGGCGGGAATCCAACTGGTGGACCAGGATGTCGTCCCAGGCGTCCTTGCAGGCGCCGGGCGAACCGGGCACGGCGAAAAGATAGGTGCCCCCGGCGACCCCGGCCGTGGCCCGGGACTGGATGGTCGAGGTGGCGATCTTCTGATAGCTCAGCATGCGGAACAGTTCGCCGAAGCCGGGGATCTCCTTTTCGACCACCTGGGCGAAGGCTTCCGGCGTGATGTCGCGCCCGGTCACCCCGGTGCCGCCGGTGGCGATGACGGCGTCGATGGCGGGATCGGCGATCCACTGCTTGAGGACGGCGACGATGGCGGCGATGTCGTCCTTGACGATCCGGCGCGCCGCCACGGTGTGGCCGGCGGCGGCGATGCGCTCGACCAGCGTCTGCCCCGATTTGTCGGTTTCCAGCGTGCGGCTGTCCGACACCGTCAGCACCGCGATGTTGACCGGAAGGAACGGACGGTCACCGGTTATCTTGGCCATGTTGCGCTACGTTCATGGGTTGCGCGTCGAGCGGCACGTAAATGGGCCGGTCGCCCGACGCCAGGGCGTCCAGCGACGGATTGGGCTGGCCCAATCGGTCGCGATAGATCCAAAGGTTGGTCAGCACCCGCTCGATGAAATTGCGGGTTTCCGCCGACGGGATGCTCTCGATGAAAAGCAGGGCGTCGTCGGCGCCGTTGCCGCGGCGCTGCCACTTGCTGAGGTTGCCGGGGCCGCCGTTCCACGCCGCCGCCAGATGGAAAAGATCGCTGCCGATATGCCCTTCGTTGAGCAGGATTTCGATATAGGCCTGACCGAGTTCGAGATTGACGTCGGGGTCGTACAGGCGGTGGCGGTTGGTGCTGCGCAGGCGACGGTCGCGGGCCACGAAGCTGGCGGTGCCGGGCATCAACTGCATCAGCCCGCGCGCGCCGGCCCAACTGGTGGCGTTGGGGTTGAACTGGGATTCCTGGCGGATGAGGGCATAGACCAGCGCCCGGTCCACCCGAAAGCCGTTCTCGGGCGTCCATCGGGGAATCGGGAAGGCCGCCCCGTCGAAACCGCCGCCGCCGGGAAAGAGCGCCAGGTTCAGGCGGATGGCCAGGGCCGGCATGCCGGCCCGGCTGGCCAGCGCCATGACGCCGCGCGCGAGGTCGGCACCGCTGCGCGAGACCAGCAGGCGCAGGTCCTGTTCCGCCCGGTCTTCCTCTCCCGTCTCGATGAGGGCCAGCGCCCGCTGGCCGGCCGGCGTGGCGGCGACCTCGTCGATGGCGGCTTCCTCCAGCGGCGGAAGGGTCCAGCTGAAGGCGGTCGGCATGCCGAGGATGCGCCGGGCCAGCAGGCCGTAGAAGGTGCGCGGGTAGGCGGCGGCCTTGCCCAGCAGGCGGTTGACCTCGGCGGGCTTGCGATTGACCAGGTGGGCGCGGGCCGCCCAGAAGGCGCCGGCCGAAATCATCCACTCCGAACTGTTGGGCGACTGGGCGACGGCCTGGAAATGCGCCGACGCCTTGTCCAGCTTGCCCAGCCGCCAGGCGGCGAGGCCGGCGACCCATTGTGCCTCCGGGAGGTAATGGCCCGAGCGGGCGGCCGCGCGGCTGGCCCAGGCATAGGCCTGCTCGTCTTCCCCGTCGAGAAAATAGCGGTTGGCCAGGGCGGCCTGGGTGCGGTCGAAATCGAAGGGATCGAACCGCTTCTTCGCTTCGTCGGATTCGAGAATGCGCTTGGCGGCCAGGGTGTGGCCGTTCTTCAGGTGGCCGCGGACCTGACCCCGCAGCGCGTCGACCTTCTTCCGGTCGGCCGCCGACATCGCCTTGCGCGCCGGCCGTACTTCGGCCGGGATGTCCAGGGGCCTGGCGCTCAGCCCGTTGCCGGCGTTGACGGGCGGCGTCGGCGCCTTGGCGTTGGCCGGACGGCGGCTCCGGGCCACCTGGTGGATCCGCGGCGCATCCGGATGGTCGGCATATTCCGCCAGCCAGTCCCTCAATTCCTTATAGTGCGATCGATACTTGGTGGGGTGCAGGTAGCGTTGGGCCAGGACGTGGCCCATGAGGATGCGGTTTTCGAGGGCCTCGATGCGTTTGTCCGCCGCCCGCCAGTTACCGTCTTCCTGCAGCGAAAAAATCTCCCGGTAGCGGGAGATGTCGTCGTCGGAAAGAATCTTGGGGAGCGCCGCCAGGGAATCGGTCCAACCGGAGGCCGGGGTCAGGGATGCCATTTCCATGCCCATTTCGGACATCGGCTCGGCGGCCAAGGCTTCTTCCGGTCCCTGAACGGAGCCGGAAACGAAAAAGCAGAACGCTAAAAGACAAAACCCAAGGCGTTCAAACATTAACACGTCAAAACATCAATGAACCCAAAATTCCCTGGAAATTTTATAAGCTATCGGCGGAGAGCGGGCAACCAAAACAATCATGGCGTTTCTTTCCCATGGATAGAGGTCTCCGCAGGCATTGCCGGGGAATGCCGGGGGGTGCGAATTTCATGGCGGCGGCGGGCGGCTGTGGCCATTGATCGGCGTGGCGTTCTTTATGACCGGGATTGAAAATTTAATGTTTTACATTAATAAAATCATGTTTTATGGTGAGCGCCTCGTTCACCCGTAAGCGCTTTTCGACGCGAGGCCGCCATGAAGAACCTTCGCCATGTTCAAAAAACCAGTCGCCTCCTGAAGTGGGCCTGCACGGTTGCCATACCGGTCATCCCCATCGGGCTGGCGGCAATATGGGCCACATTGGACTGGTGGCTGTTCGGCGGCGGCGAGGTCACGGGATTCCGCCCGTGGGTGGGAGGGCATATCCAGGTCCCACAACCGATTCCCGCCTATTCGCTCGGCCTCGGCTTCCTTTCCTCCATGCTTCCCGGCGGCCTGATGGTTTACGCCTTGTGGCAGCTGCGCGCCCTGTTCGGGTTGTACGGCCGCGGGCAGATCTTTACGGCGGAGAATGCGCAGCGGATGCGCCGCTTCGCGCTGGCGGTCCTGGCGATGACCCTGGTCAGCCCGCTGGAGAACACGCTGACGATCCTGGCCGTCACGCTCGGCAACCCGCCGGGCCAGCGCCTGCTGTCCGTCGGCTTTTCCTCGTCGCAACTGGTTACCTTGTTCATGGGGGCGATGTTCCTGGTCATCGCCTGGGTCATGGACGAGGCCCGGGAGTTGGCCGAGGATCAGGCCCAGATCATTTAGGCGGGACGATTCGGATGGCTGTGATCGTAACCCTCGACGTCATGATGGCCCGGCGGAAGGTCAGGCTGAAGGATCTGGCCGCGCAGATCGGCCTTTCCGAACAGAACCTGTCGCTGCTGAAGTCCGGCAAGGTCAAAGGCGTGCGCTTCGCGACCCTCGAGGCGATCTGCGCCGCCCTCGACTGCCAGCCGGGGGATCTGCTGGAATTCCGCCAAGACGGCGGCGGCTGATCGTTGCGGCGCTCACAGCGAGGCGAGCTTGCGCTTGATGCCGATGAGATCTTGCCACGCCGCCCGCTTTTGCGCGGGCGAGCGCAGCAGGAAGGCCGGATGGTAAATGACCGTGGCCTCGATCGGCCGGGCCAAACCCGGCGACGAATAAGGGAACCAACGGCCGCGCAGGCGGCTTACGCTGACGTTCTGGGCCAGCAGGCTGCTGGCGGCCGGGCCGCCGACGGCCACCAGGATTTTGGGATCGACCAGTTCGATCAGGCGTTCGACGAACGGCATGCAGACGGCCATCTCGCCGGTTGTCGGATTGCGGTTGCCCGGCGGCCGCCAGAACACGGTGTTGGAGATGAAGAAGCGGCTGCGATCGAGGCCGATGGAGGCCAGCATCCGGTCGAGAAGCTGGCCGCTGGGACCGACGAAGGGGACGCCCTGGCGATCCTCCTCGGCGCCCGGCGCCTCGCCGATGAACAGGATGTCGGCCTCGGGGTTGCCGTCGCCGAAGACGAGGTTGGTCGCCATTTTCTTGAGCGCGCAGCCGTCGAATCCTTCGAGAACCCGGCGCAACGCCTCGACGCTGGTGGCCGCCGCCGCGGCGCGATGGGCCTCGCCGACGGCGCCTTCGGAGGGGGTGAGGGGGGCCGGCATGGCGGTCGCCGGGGCCGGTCCGGCCGCCGCGGCCGGCGGGGCGGCGGGGGCGGGGGCCGGCGGCACCGCCGCCGATGCCAGGAAACGGTCGACCGCGGCGTCGCCGATGGTTTCGTCGACGCCGGCCTCGAGATACCATTCGAGGACCTGCCGCGGGGTCAGCTTGCGCTCCATCGGTCTAGGTTATCACCGTCCGCGATGGCGGCCACTGTTTCTTCATATTCCCCTCCCCGGGGGCGTGCCGCTAAGATAAAGTCGGCCTTATGTTAGGAAACGCTAAACTTCAAAGCACGGTCAGGGAGGACCATACATGAGCCGCGAGTCGATGGAATTCGATGTGGTGATCGTCGGCGCCGGGCCGGCGGGCCTGAGCGCTGCCATCCGCCTGCGCCAGCTTGCCGTCGAGCACGGGCGCGAGCTTTCCGTCTGCGTCATCGAGAAAGGCTCCGAAGTCGGCGCCCACATCCTGTCCGGCGCGGTGCTTGAACCGACTGCACTCAACGAGCTCATCCCCGACTGGGCGGAGAAGGGATCGCCCCTGACGACCCCGGTGGCGGGCGACCGGTTCCTTTTCCTGACCCGCAAGATGTCCCTGCGCATGCCGACGCCCCCGCAGATGAACAACCACGGCAACTATGTCATCAGCCTGGGCAACCTGTGCCGCTGGCTGGGCCAGCAGGCCGAGGAACTGGGCGCCGAGATCTATCCCGGATTCGCCGCCTCCGAGGTGCTGTTCGACGGGGACGGACGCGTCGCCGGCGTCGCCACCGGCGACATGGGCGTCGGGACCGACGGCCAGCCGACCGAGCGCTACCAGGCGGGCATGGAACTGCGCGCCCGCTACACGCTCCTGGCCGAGGGCTGCCGGGGGTCGCTCTCCAAATTCATCATCGACCGTTTCGGCCTGGCCAAGGACTCCGATCCCCAGGTCTACGGCATCGGCGTCAAGGAATTGTGGGAGGTGGCGCCCGAGAAGCACAAGCCCGGCTCGGTGACCCATACGGTGGGCTGGCCGGCCGACAGCCATACCTACGCCGGCTCGTTCCTCTATCATCTGGACAACAACCAGGTGGCCGTCGGCTACATCGTCGGGCTGGACTACCAGAACCCCTATCTCAGCCCGTTCGACGAGATGCAGCGTTTCAAGACGCATCCGGCGATCCGCTCCACCTTCGAGGGGGGGCGGCGCATCGCCTATGGGGCGCGGGCCATCAACGAGGGCGGCTTCCAGTCGGTGCCCAAGCTGGTGTTCCCGGGCGGCGCCCTGATCGGCGATGCCGCCGGTTTCATGAACGTCGCCAAGATCAAGGGCACCCACACGTCGATGAAGTCGGCGATGGTGGCGGCGGAAACCGCCTTCGAGGCGCTGGCCGGCGGCGGCGAGCTGAGCGCCTATCCCGACAACCTCAAGAAGACGTGGCTGTGGCCCGAACTGCGCAAGGTGCGCAACATCCGGCCGTCGTTCCACTGGGGGATGTGGGGCGGGCTGGCCTATTCGGCGCTCGACACCTTCGTCTTCTTCGGCCGGGCGCCGTGGACGCTCCATCACCACGAGGATCACAAGGCGCTGAAGCCGGCGAGGGAGTGCAAGAAGATCGACTATCCCAAGCCCGACGGCAAGCTCACCTTCGATCGCCTGTCCTCGGTTTTCCTGGCCAACGTCAGCCACGAGGAGAACCAGCCCTGCCATCTGACGCTCAAGGACGCCTCGATTCCGGTCGCCGTCAACCTTACCGAATACGACGGGCCCGAGCAGCGCTACTGCCCGGCCCAGGTTTACGAGTTCGTCGAGCAGGACGGCCAGAAGCGGCTGCAGATCAACTTTTCGAACTGCGTCCACTGCAAGACCTGCGACATCAAGGACCCCACCCAGAACATCAACTGGGTGGTGCCGGAGGGCGCCGGCGGTCCGAACTATCCGAACATGTAATCTCTCCCTATATTCACCGGGTGGGGAGTTTGCCCGATTTGAAAGGCCCGTGATGGTGTCGTCCGTCTGTTTACCGATTTCCGTTGGATTCCGCCGGTGCGGGCGGTTCGTGGCGGTCGGCGTTTTCGCCTCGCTGCTGCCCGCCGCCTGCATGTCGGCCGAAACGGCGAAGGCCCCGGAAACGGTTGCCGCCGCCGGCGAGGTGCCGGCCCAGGACGTGCTGGTCGAGGGGGCGCCGGTCCCGGTCGGCGCCTCCTTCGTCGGCAACTATCTGGCGGGACGCCACGCCCAGGCGCAGAGGGACGGGGCGAAGGCCATCGAGTATTTCCGCCTCGCCCTCGAGGAGGACCCCGAGAACACCGATCTGATGCTGCGCGCCGCCGTCGTCATGATTTCGGAAGGGGCGTTCGCCGACGCGGTGATCGAGGCCCGCAAGCTGGAGAGCCGGGGAGCGGACAATTCGGTCGTCGAGTATACCTTGGCCGTCGACGACATCGCCGCCGGGCGCTTCGCCGAGGCCGGAGAGCGGCTGGCCGTGCTGCCCGAGAACGGCATCAACCGCTATGTCGGCGCCATGCTGAGGGCGTGGGCCCTGGTCGGGCTTGGCGACGTCGATGGGGCGAGGAGCGCGCTGGCGGAGTTGAAGCGCGGCGAGGGGACGAATGCCCTGTCCGATCTGCACGAGGCGCTGATCCAGGACCTGACCGGCCGCCGGAAGGAGGCCGGGGAGGCGTTCGAGCGGGCGCTGGCGGGCGACGGCGGCCTCGCCTTCCGGGCCGTCGATCTGTACGGCGCCTTTCTGGAGCGCACCGGCGAACCCATGGAGGCGCGCCGGGTCTACCAGGGCTTTCTCGCCGAGCACCCGGAATCCTATCTCCTGCAGCCGGCCATGGCGCGGCTCGAGGCGGGCCGGCCTCCGGCGCCCGACATCGCCTCGGCGGCGGACGGCGCGGCCCAGGCGCTGTTCGACCTGGCCGGCGCCTTTCGTCAGCAGAACGCGCAGGAAATGGCCCTCGTCCTGGGCCGCCTCGCCCTTGCCCTGAAGCCCGATTTCGCGGTTGCGCAGTTCCTGGTCGGCGACATCCTGGAGACCAGCGAACGCCAGGAAAGCGCCAATCAGGTGTACGCGTCGATCAAGGCCGACTCGCCGTTCGCCAGGGCCGCCAACATTCGCATGGCGCTCAACCTCAACGCCATGGACAGGACCGAACAGGCGGTCGCCCTGCTGCGCAAGATGGCCCGCGAGAACCCCAAGGACCCGGAGCCCCTGATCACGCTGGGCAACGTCCTGCGCGGCCACCAGCGTTTCGTCGAGGCGGTGGAGATCTATGACCAGGCGGTGACCCGCGTCGGTCCCATGAACAAGCAGCACTGGTCGCTTCTCTATTCGCGCGGCATGGCGCTCGAACGGTCCAAGCAATGGCCCCGGGCCGAGAAGGACTTTCTGAAGGCGCTGGAGTACGAGCCCGAACAACCCTACGTGCTCAATTATCTCGGCTATTCCTGGGTCGACATGGGCCTTCACCTCGATCGCGCCATGGAGATGATCAGGAAGGCCGTCCAGTTGCGTCCCAACGACGGCTACATCGTCGACAGCCTGGGCTGGGCCCTTTACCGGCTGGGCGACATCCCGGGCGCCGTGCGCGAGCTCGAGCGGGCGGTGGAACTGCGCCCCGAGGACCCGGTGATCAACGACCATCTGGGCGACGCCTACTGGAAGGCGGGGCGGCGCCAGGAAGCCCGCTTCCAGTGGCGCCGGTCGCTGGGCTTCGAGCCCGAGGCCGACCTGATCGCGGCCATCGAGAAAAAACTCAAGACCGGCGTCGTCGAGGACAAGGCGCCGGGCCGCGACGGGTGACGGCGGCGATGGGAACGGCGACGGCCGCGGCGGCGGCAACTGAAATCGTTCGCCTGGCGCCGGCCAAGGTGAACCTTTACCTGCATGTCGTCGGCCGGCGGGCCGACGGATACCACCTTCTCGACAGCCTCATCGTGTTCGCAGGCGTCGGCGACGACGTGGCGGTCGCCCCGGCGCGCGATCTGACGCTCGCCGTCGACGGGCCGTTCGGCCCCCTGGTCCCGGCCGGGCCGGAAAACCTGGTGTTGCGCGCGGCGCGCGCGCTTGCCGAACGGACGGGCGTGAAGGCCGGGGCGCGCATCCGCCTGACCAAGCGCCTGCCGGTCGCCGCCGGCATCGGCGGCGGCTCGGCCGATGCCGCCGCCGCGCTGAAGGCCCTTTGCGCTTTGTGGCGGGTCGCGCCCGAGCCGGGGGCGATGGCCGATCTGGCCCTCGCCCTGGGGGCCGACGTGCCGGTCTGCCTGGCTGGCCGGCCGGCCTTCGTCGGCGGCATCGGCGAGGACATCGCGCCGCCGCCGCCGCTGCCGCCGGCGTGGATGGTGCTGGTCAATCCCGGCGTCGCCGTTTCGACGCCGCAGATCTTCAAGGCGCGCACCGGCGCCTTCTCGGCGCCCAACCGCTTTTCGGCGCCGCCCCAGGATGCCCCGGCCCTGTTCGCGGCGCTGGCCCTGTGCCGCAACGACCTGACCGCGCCGGCCCTGACCCTGGCCCCGGCGATCGCCGACGTGCTGGCCGCGTTGGCCGCCCGGCCGGGCTGCGCGCTGTCGCGCATGTCGGGCAGCGGGGCGACCTGTTTCGGCCTGTTCGCCGAGGCCGGGCAGGCCGCCGCCGCCGCGGCCGCCATCGCCGCGGATCATCGGCAATGGTGGGTCCAGCCGGCCCCCATGCTGACCGCCGCCGCCCAGGCGGCGTTGCCCGCCTGATCCTTCTCGTGCCTTGCGGGGGGCCGGTTTTCCGCGTAGATTTCGCCCGCCGATTGCCTTGGGGCGTAGCCAAGCGGTAAGGCAGCGGGTTTTGGTCCCGCGATCCCAGGTTCGAATCCTGGCGCCCCAGCCACACTCCCCGTGGAATCAGGCCCGTCCCGGGCGAATGGCAGCGGTATCGTCGATGTGTTCGTCATTCGAAGATCCCCCCTCGCCTCACCTGTTGTTCGGCTGCGGACGCACAAAGGCACGTCCCTTTCGCGAGATGCGATAAGGATCGCCATTGCGCGATTCGACCAGGCGCTTGCGTCGAAGTTTTGCGAAGACCGCCAGCGTGCAGTCGCCCAACACGTATCCATCGCGTGTGAAGCAGTCGACGTGGGAAATCCGTGACCTGTGGTCGCGTTTGTGGCGGATATAGCCGCCCTGAGCCAGCACGTGCAAAACGCGCTGCTCGTCTCTCGAGAGATTCATGTCGGAAACCTGTGCGTAGACCCACAACGAACACTTCCCGGAAGGTGCGCCTCATCGGCGATTCCGGGTCAGTGCCTTTGATTGTCCCGCGATTGCGAGACCTCAGCGGGTCCGCACAGTCTCCGACATGCACGCTCACAAAAAAACATCGGCAGGCGAAGGCCTGCCACACGGCGCGAAGTTAAGACGCGCCGGCCGATCGCGTCAAGATCGCTTTCCCCGTGGATACGGCGGTTCACGCACGCTTGGCGGAGCCTCCCTCACGACGCGGCGGCGAAGATCGATCCTCGAAAGCCTGCCGGTCGTGCTCGAAGATATGGGGCAGCAGCCGCGTTTCCAGCCACGCCTCGAGCGCGCGCGGCACCTCGTTGACGAAGCCGAAGTTCGACATCCACAGCGAGCGGATGGCTTTCAGTTCGGCCCGCATCTGGGCATGCTGGGTCCGCTGGTCGTCGAGCCGGCGCGAGCCGATCTTGCGGAAAAGCCGCTCCTCGTCGCGGAAGTGCTCGTGCGTATAGCGTTCCAGCATTTCGAACGAGGACTTGAGGACGGTCTTCTCGTGGCCGCGCCGGGCGGCGTCGAGGAAGCGGTTGGCGAATTCGATCAGTTGCTGGTGCTGGCTGTCCACCACCGCGTCGCCGGTGGCCAGATCCGCCTTCCATTCGAAGCGCGCCATGCCGCCCTCCTCCGTTGCGTGGGAGAGGGGGTAATTCTACTCCTATTCGATCAGAATGGCGCGGTAATCGTTGACGTTGGTCAGCGTCGGCCCGGTGACCAGCAGATCGTCGAGCCCCTGGAAGAAGGTGTAGGCGTCGTTGTTTTCCAGATAGGCCAGCGCCTTCATGCCGGCCTCGCGGCCGCGTGCCAGGGAGTCCGGGCCGAGGACGGCACCGGCGTTGTCTTCCGAGCCGTCGATGCCGTCGGTGTCGGCGGCCAGCGCGTGGATGCCCGTCGCCCCGTCGAGGTCGATGGCCAGCGACAGCAGGAACTCGACATTGCGCCCGCCGCGGCCCTTGCCGCGCACGGTGACGGTGGTTTCGCCGCCCGACAGAATGGCCACCGGACAGGGCCACGGGTGGCCGTGCGCCTGCACCTGACGGGCGATGCCGCCCATCACCTTGGCGACCTCGCGCGATTCGCCGGTGATGCTGTCGCCCAGGATGGCGGTGATGATGCCCTGGCTTTGGAAGAAGGCCTCGGCGGCGCGCAGCACGTTCTGGCTGGTGGCGATGACCTTGTTCTCGACGCGGGCGAACAGGGGATCGCCCGGCTTCGGGGTTTCGCCGATCTTGCCGGCCTGGCCGGCCTTAAGGTGGTCCATGACCGCCTTCGGGGCCTCCACCTCGTAGCGGGCGATGATCGAAAGGGCATCCTCATAGGTCGAGGGGTCGGGCGCGCAGGGGCCCGACCCGATGTGGGTGGGGTCGTCGCCGGTCACGTCGGAAATGATCAGCGCCACCACCGGGGCCTTGCAGGCGGCGGCCAGCCGGCCGCCCTGGCTGGCCGACAGGTGTTTGCGCACGACGTTCATTTCCTGGATGGCGGCGCCCGAGCGCAGCAGCGACTTGTTCACCGTCTTCATGTCGTCGGCGGTCAATCCCGGGGCCGGCAGCGTCATCAGGGCCGAGCCGCCGCCGCTCATCAGGCACAGCAGCAGGTCGTCGGGGCCCAGCGTCTTGACCTCGTCCAGGATCTGGCGGGCGGCCTTGCCGCCGGCCTCGTCGGGCACCGGATGGCCGGCCTCGATGACGGTGATGCGCCGGGTGTCGACCTTGTGCTGGTAGCGGGTGATGACGAGACCCGACAGCGGTGCCTCGGCCGGCCAGTTGTCCTCCACCGCGCGGGCCATCGAGCCGCCGGCCTTGCCGGCGCCGACCACCAGCGTGCGCCCCTTCGGCGGCTTGGGCAGGTGCGGGGGAACGACCTTGGCCGAGTCGCAGGCGGCCAGGGCGGCGTGGAAGGATTGGACGAGCAGATCGCGCGAATTCATCGGGCCCCCCAGGGAACGAGTGTTTGGTTTGGTTCAATGCCGTGCGGAGAATACTTTGCGCAATCGGGCCGCGCAACGCCGCCGCCGGTCCGGGCGCCGTCGGCGGCGGCCGGGATGGCATTGACAAACGCCTGCCGGCCGCCGTTCCT
The DNA here is from genome assembly GCF_026163695.1 of Shumkonia mesophila. Classification (NCBI taxonomy): domain Bacteria; kingdom Pseudomonadati; phylum Pseudomonadota; class Alphaproteobacteria; order Rhodospirillales; family Shumkoniaceae; genus Shumkonia; species Shumkonia mesophila. The sequence continues at coordinate 67,076 of NZ_JAOTID010000007.1, forward strand.
TAAGGTCATGCGCAAGACCCTCATCGCCATCGCGGCGCTGCTTCTGGGAAGCGCCATCCTCAATCTCGGCAGCGGCCTGCTGGGCACCGCGCTGGCGCTGCGCATGGCGGTCGCCGAATTCCCGGTGATCGTCGCCGGGGCCATCACGTCGGGCTATTACGTGGGGTATTGGCTGGGGGTGTTCTGGGCTTTCCGCCTGCTGACCGGGGTCGGCCACATCCGCGCCTTTGCGGCGCTGGCCTCGATCTTCTCGGCAACCACCCTGATGCTTCCTTTCTTCGTGGCGCCGGAACCCTGGGGAGCGGTGCGGTTCGTCCATGGATTCTGCATCGCCGGCCTGGCGGTGTGTTCGGAAAGCTGGCTCAACGAGCGCGCCGTCAACGAAAACCGGGGCCGCGTCTTTTCGCTCTACATGATCGTCATCTACATCGCGCAGGTCGGCGGCCAACTGATGCTCCTCATTCCCGACGCCAGCGGATATGGCCTGTTCGCCATCTCGGCCGCCCTGCTGTCGCTGGCCCTGGTGCCGGTGGCCGGTACCCGGACGGTGGCTCCCGCGCTTCGGCCGCCGTCCCGCTTAGGCTTGCGCGACCTGTGGAAGGTCTCGCCGGTCGGCTTCGCCGGCACGTTCTCCTCGGGCCTCATCCTGGGGGCGTTCTATGGCCTGATGCCCTATTTCGCCGAGCAGGCCGGCCTCGGCATCGGCGGCACGTCGCGCCTGATGGCGGCCGCCATTATCGGCGGCCTGCTGTTCCAATGGCCGCTCGGGCGCCTGTCGGACCGCACGGACCGCCGCTACGTGTTGTTGGGCGTGCTGCTGGTCACCTTCGTGATCGGCATGGTGGCGGCCGCCGCCCTGCTGATCCCCGGCCTGGCCGCCCACGTGCCGATCATGCTGCTGGTCCTGGCCCCGGTGCTGGGGGCGGCGATCTTCACCATCTATCCGCTGGGGGCGGCGCATACCAACGACTCGGTCGATCCCGTCCATGTCGTCTCGGCCAGCGCCGGCCTTATCCTCGCCTACGGCACCGGGGCGATCGTCGGGCCGGCGGCGGCGGCCTTGATGATGATGGCGATGGGGCCGGCCGGCCTGTTCGCGTTTTTCGCTTTGGCGGGGCTGCTGGTGGCCGCCTTCACGTTGTGGCGCATCGGCCAGCGCGCGGCGCCGCCCCTCGAGGATCGCGCGCCGTTCCATGTCGTCGCCCGGACGGCGCCGCCGACCGCCGGCGTGGTGCCGCTGGCCGAACCGGCGCCAAGCGCCACGGCGCCGGATACGGGTGCGGATGCGCCGGCGGAGGCGGCGGACAAGCCGATCTGAGGGGAATTGGAGCGGGTGAGGGGAATCGAACCCCCGTATTCAGCTTGGGAAGCTGATGTTCTACCATTGAACTACACCCGCACGCGCGGTACCGCCAACGTATACGGAAATCGGCCGGGAGGTGCAAGCCCTTGGGACGGAACGGCCGGCCCGGGACGGATGGGGCCGCACACGGAAAGTTTATTGGCGCGCCGAAAGACCAAGCTCACATAACAGCCGACGGCATTTGTGCATTCGTGGAAGGAGCGGGTTCGATCATGGAAGGCAGTCTGGCGCACCAGCCGGTTCTCGATCCCCGCAAGTTCCGCGACCCCGACGTCACCGCCGATGGCGAGGAACGCGCAGTGGTGGCGCTGACCCGGCTGGAAACGCTGTGGTTCAATACCGGCAGCCTGTGCAACATCGCCTGCGCCAACTGCTATATGGATTCCAACCCGCGTAACGACCGTCTGGCCTATATCGCCCGGGCCGAGGTCGCGGGCTTCCTTGACGAAATCGCCGGGAACGCCCTGCCGGTCAAGGAAATCGCCTTCACCGGCGGCGAGCCCTTCATGAATCCCGACCTTCCCGAGATCCTGGGGGACTGCATGGCCCGGGGCTTTCGCACCCTGGTCCTGACCAACGCCATGAAGCCCCTGCACCACAAGCGGCCGGCCCTGCTGGCCCTCCACCGGCGTTTCGGGCACGCGCTGACGCTGCGCGTCTCGATGGATCACTTCACGCCCGAACGGCACGAGGCGATCCGCGGCGCCGGCACCTGGGCGCCCATGCTGGAAGGCCTGAAGTGGCTGGCCGAACACGACTTCAAGGTGGCCGTCGCCGGCCGCACCTGTTGGCACGAAAACGAGGCCGACTCCAGACGGGGATACGCCGGGGTGTTCACCGGCGAGGGCATCGCCGTCGATGCCCGGGACGCCGCCCAGCTGGTGCTGTTCCCCGAGATGGACGACGGGCTCGACGTCCCCGAGATCACGGTGCGCTGCTGGGACATCCTGGGCGTCGCCCCCGAAATGATGATGTGCGCGACCTCGCGCATGGTCGTCAAGCGCAAGGGGGCGGCCCGTCCCGCCGTCGTCCCCTGCACGCTGCTTCCCTACGATCCGGCCTTCGAGCTGGGGCCGGACCTGACCAGCGCCGGCAAGGTGGTGAAGCTCAATCATCCGCACTGCGCGCGGTTCTGCGTGCTGGGCGGCGCCTCCTGCAGCCCCTCCTAGACCGCCGGTTTGGGCACCCGGGCTTCCCGGGGCCGCCTCGAAAGCACCTCCAAAACGCCCTTTTCCCGCCGCAAAGCGGCACGGTACGGCCACAGTCGGAACCTATCGTGCAGGTCTCGGTTGTAGCGGTTCCGGCGTTCCCGCACATCCGCTGGTTTTGACGCCGGGGGAATGGGCGAAAGGATGACCTATCATGCGCAAGCCGCTTCACGGACCGTTTCTGATCACTGCCGCCCTCGGCCTTCTGGTCGGGTGCGATGCCACCTTCGACTATGACACGCTGAGAACCAGCGCCGTCTCCGGCGACGGGTTCGCCCCGGCGCTCAGTCGCGAGTACAAAAGCTTCGCGCTGTTCGAAACCGACGAGATGATGGACTGGCCGGATGCCGCCCACTTTGGCGAAAAGACGCTGCTGGCGGCGAAGGGCACCGTGCCGCCGCCGGAAAAGCTGGAAGATTGGCGACTGCCGGCCGAACACGTCGGCGAGCTTTCCACCGCCCGCTCGCGGCTGACCCAGGCCTTGGACAAGGGGGCCGGCCAGCGCTGGCCCAACGACGCGGCGGTGGCCCAGGTCAGCTTCGACTGCTGGGTCGAGCAACAGGAAGAGAACTGGCAGACCAATCACATCGCCCTTTGTCGCGACAAGTTTTACGGGGCGATGAAGAACCTCGACCAGCGGCTGGCCGCCGCCGACGCTTCGAGCGGCCTCGAGCCCGCCATGGCGACCTCGGGCGAAGATCCGACGCGCAACTTCGTCGTCCCCTTCGAATTCGACAGCGCGGAGCTGAACGGCGGCGCCGAGGCGACGGTCGAGGCCGTGGCCCGGATGGCCAAGACCGGCGGGGACGTGTGGGTGACGGTCGGCGGCCACGCCGATCGCGCCGGGGCCGATCCCTATAACCAGCGGCTGTCGCTGCGTCGCGCCGAGGCACTGACCCAATCCCTGATCGCGAAGGGCGTCCCGGCCGAGCGGATCAGGGTCGGCGCCTTTGGCGAAAACCGGCCGGCGGTGCCGACCGGGGACGGCGTGCCCGATATGCGCAACCGGCGGGTCGAGGTAACCGTCGAGCTCGCTTCCACCCGCTGAGTGTGCCGCGATTTCTCCTCCGACCTCCTCCCTGACCTCGAGCGAAGGCGGTATCGCAAACCCGCCTTCGCTCTTCTTTTTTCGCTCCCGGCCCCGTCGCCGGCTGCCGGCTGGAAACGGCCGGCCGAGCGCCCACATATAGGACACTATCGCCGGCCCATGGCCGGAGGATTCCGGAGTCAGACATGTACGAACGCATCACCCGCGACATCACGATCACCGTCGAGCCGACTTTCCTGGAAGAGCACTCGCAGCCCGAGAAGGGGCATTTCGCGTGGGCCTACCGCATCCGCATCGAGAACCGGGGCAAGGAAACGGTGCAGCTTCTGACCCGCCATTGGCGGATCACCGATGCCAAGGGCGAGATCCACGAGGTCGAGGGCGATGGCGTCGTTGGCGAGCAGCCGGTGCTCGATCCCGGCGCCAGCTTCGAATACACGTCGGGGGCGCCGTTGCCGACGCCATCGGGGTTCATGGTCGGCTCTTACGGCATGGAAACGGAGGCGGGAGAGCCTTTCCGGGTTGAAATTCCGGCCTTCTCGTTGGACAGTCCCTACCAGAACGTCGTGATCAACTGACCCCGGCGCCGGCCGGCGGCGACCGTGGGCGGCGTTGTTCCGGCAAGCGCGTTGCCGGGGGACGCAGTTTTCCCTGTTTGCGGGGCGCCGAGCCTGGCGACGCCCGGAGAGCAAGACCATGAAGAAGTCCGTTGAATTGCCGAACCCGCTCAGCCTCGTCAAGGATGCGAAGATTGCCGGCCGGCAGCGGCCGACCCGCACCGAGGCGGAAGCGGCGATTCGCACCCTCCTGCGGTGGGCCGGCGACGATCCCGACCGCGAAGGCCTGCTGGATACGCCCCGGCGGGTGGTCAGCGCCTTCGAGGAATGGTTCAGCGGTTATGACGCCGATCCGGTCGACATCCTCAAACGGACCTTCGAGGAAACCGGCGGCTACGACGAAATGGTGCTGCTCAAGGACATCCGTTTCGAGTCGCACTGCGAGCACCACATGGCGCCGATCATCGGCAGGGCCCACGTCGCCTATCTGCCCGACCGCCGGGTCATCGGGATCAGCAAGCTGGCCCGACTGGTCGAGGCCTATGCCAAGCGCCTGCAGATCCAGGAGAAGATGACGGCGCAGATCGCCAACACCATCGACGAGGTCTTGCAGCCGAAGGGCGTGGCCGTCGTCATCGCCGCCGCCCATCAATGCATGACGACGCGGGGCGTTCACAAGTCGGGCGTCGTCATGGTGACCAGCCGCATGCTGGGCGCGTTCCGCGACAACCCGTCGACGCGCCGCGAATTCCTGGCCATGGTCGGTTCGCCGTCCGGCGGCGAAGCCGGGTTCGGCTGATCTCCCTTCCCTGTCCCGCCGTTCGATGCGACGGGGTCGAACCTCTTGACCGCCGGCGGGGGACACGGTTACGTGGTGCCCACGTTTGAAGTGATCGGGGAGGGGGGCGCCCCATGCTGAGTTTCCGGCCGGTCCTGTATGTGGTCGGCCTTCTGCTGTCGACGATGTCGATCGGGATGTGCATTCCGGCGGCCGTCGATCTGTATTTCGACAATCCCGGCTGGCAGGTGTTCGCCACCTCGGCCGGACTGACGCTCTTCATCGGCGTCGGCTTGGCGCTGACCAATCATGCCCCCGACATCCGGCTGACCGTTCGCCAGGCTTTCGTGCTGACGACGGCCAGTTGGGTGGTGCTTACCGTTTTCGCCGCGCTGCCCCTGACCTTTTCCGAGTTGAATCTCAGCTACACCGACGCCTTCTTCGAGGCGATGTCCGGGGTGACGACCACCGGTTCGACGGTGATCGTCGGCTTGGATACCGCGCCGCCGGGCGTCCTGCTGTGGCGGAGCATGCTGCAATGGCTGGGCGGCATCGGCATCGTCGTCATGGCCATCGGCGTGATGCCCATGCTGAGGGTCGGCGGCATGCAGCTGTTCCGCACGGAATCATCCGAAAAATCCGAAAAGGCGATGCCGCGCGTCACCCAGATCGTTACCGCCATCATCCTCATCTACCTGGGGCTTTCGGTCGTCTGGACGGGCCTCTACTGGGCGGCGGGCATGAGCTTCTTCGATGGCGTCATCCACGCGATGACGACGCTGGCCACCGGCGGCTTCTCAAGCCATGACAATTCGGTCGGGCAATTCGACGACTGGCGGATAGACCTGATCGCCACCTGCGGCATGTTTATCGGCGGCCTGCCATTCGTGCTCATCCTCAGGACGATCCAGGGCGGAAAGGGGGCTCTTTTCGCCGACACCCAGGTCCGCACGTATGGTGCGGTGGTCGTCGTGCTGATTTTGGCCTGTAGCGCCTTCCTGTGGTTGCGTAACGGCGTCGAGCCCCTCCAGGCTCTGCGCTATGCGTCGTTCAACCTGATATCGGTGATGACCGGCACCGGCTACGCGACGTCCGACTTCTACCGGTGGGGATCGTTTGCGGTGCCGCTGTTCTTTTTCGTCATGTTCATCGGCGGCTGTGCCGGCTCGACCACCTGCGGGATGAAGATCTTCCGTTTTCAGGTGCTCTACGCGGCGGCGCGCACCCAGATCCGCCACCTGTTCCAGCCGCACGGCGTGTTCATTCCCTATTACAACCACCGGCCGATCCCGTCCGACGTCATCGAATCGGTGCTCAGCTTCTTTTTTGTCTTCATCCTTTGTTTCGGGATTCTGGCGATCGGGCTGGGCATGCTGGGGCTGGATTACCTGACCGCCATTTCCGGGGCCGCCACGGCCATCTGCAACGTCGGTCCGGGACTGGGCGACATCATCGGTCCCGCCGGCAATTTCTCGACGCTGCCCGATGCCGCCAAGTGGATGCTGTCGGCCGGCATGCTGCTGGGGCGACTGGAACTGTTCACGGTGATCGTGCTGTTCAGCCGCACGTTCTGGCGCGGCTAGCCCCTCATCCGCCGACGCATTCGATGTACCAGCCGAGGTCGGCCTCGCTCATCGGGAAGGCGTCTCCCGGGCCCGGCCTGAGCTGGCTTTTCTGGGGAACCCGGGCCACCCGCGTCTGCACCAGATGGGCGGTCGGCATGCTTAACCCGGCCTTCCAGACCAGGGCGGTGATCGCCTTGCCGCTGCCCGTGTTGAGCATGCTGGTGACGGTCTTGAAGGGCAGGCCCGACAGGTGGGTCAGGGCATAGCGGACGAAGGCGTTGTCGCCCTTATCGATGGCGCGCACGATGACGGCTTCGTCGAGGTTGCCGCCGTCGAACAGACGCTGCGCCCGTTCCTCGGCCGGCTCCCAGTCCGGATCGTCGCCGGCGAAGTCGCCGCGCTCGATGCGCTTGCGCACGGTCTGGCGCAACTCGCCGACCAGGGTCGCCTGGTCCTGGTTCATCTCGATCAGTTTGTCCATCAGGGCGGCGCTGACGAAGGTGGCGATCCGGCGGATGATGCGGGACGGCAGATTCTCGCGGTCGACCATCGGCGCGTGCCATTCGACCCGGTCTTCGGCGTCCACCGCGATCATGTCGAGCGTCTTGCCCGAGATAGCGGCGGTGCGGTTGCCGAGCAGGGCGGCGACCGCCTGCACGTTGCGCGAATTGACCACCGCGTCGGAAACCCGCTCGCCCAGTCCCGGGCGTCGCGACAGGGCGACCAGCGCGCCGCCGCCGCAGCCGCCGGCGACGATCTCCAGCAGGTCCTGGTCCGACAGCAGGGGCGAGTACTCGAGGATCGGCGCCGAAACCATCTCCTCCACATCGCGGGCCAGTTGGCGGACGATGCGGCCGGGGACGTTGTCGGCCCGTTTGATCTCGTCGGCGATGGTGGCGCGCACCCGCGGCAGATCGTCGCGGGCCAGGATCTCCAGGACTTCCATCGCCATGCGGGTCAGGCGGTCGGCTTCGTCGCGGCTCAAGGTCGGCACCAGCCGGCTGATCTTGCGGGCCAGCTGGTAGCGCACCTCGCCATCGCGGTCGGTGGCCAGGATTCTGTCGGCCTGAAGCGGCGTCCCCTGGTTGACGGCGACGGCGCGCCTGACCTCGGTGGCCTCGTCGGAGGCGAAGAAATAGAGGATTTCCGGTTCGAGGTCCTCGTGGGCGGCCAACGCGGCGCGGGCCTTGACGTCGTCCGACGCGGCGATCCGTTTGGCTTCCTCGTAGGCGGGCTTGGGCGCCGCGCCGGACGGGCGGCCGCCCTTGCGCTTTCCGGCGTTGCCGAAGACCCAGTGCAGAACCATGTCACATCCTTCCGGCGGAGGTCATGGGCAGCGGGGCCACAGGTTCACCAGTCCCCAGCCGAAAACGTCGTCGCGCCCGGGGGCGCCCAGATCGGTCGCCTGCCGGCGCAGGGTGTCGCTCAACTGGCCGGCCGACTTGGGCGCGCCCGCTTCGATCTGGACGGCCAGGAGGACGGCGATGTAGGGGGTGGCGAACGAGGTTCCGCTCATCACCCGGCCGCCGCGCGGCACCGCCGTATAGATCTGCACGCCCGGCGCCGCAAAGTCGATGTAGGAACCGCGGTTGGCCTTGACGTAGGCGTTGCGTTGCTGGTCCAGCGCGGTTACCGCCATGACGTCGGCATAGGCCGCCGGATAGGCCGGCCGGGCATCGCTGCCCCAGTTGCCGGCGGCCGCCACCATGATCAGCCCCTTGTCGCGCGCCGTGTCGAAGGCGCGGCGCACGATCTGGTTGTCGCCGCCGGCGACGCTGAGGTTCACCACCTGGACCTGCTTCTCGACCATCCAGTCGACGGCCTTGAGAAGGCCCAGTCCGCTGCCGACCACCTGTCCGGTTTCGTTCACCTCGAACATGTTGGCGGCCATCAATTCGGCGCCCGGCAGCAGGCCGCCCCAGGCCGCCGTGCCGACCAGCATCGAGGCGATCGCCGTGCCGTGGTCGGCGGGGCCGGGCCGGCGGCCGGCATTGTGGAACGAGCGGAACTCGACGCGCTGTCCCTGAAGCGCGGGATGGGTGGTGTCGACCGAGGTGTCGATCTGCCCCATGCGGATGCCGACGCCGCAGCTGTCCGAACTCGGCGGCCAGCCGGCGATGGGACGGGCCAGCTGCGACTGGTATTCGCTCATCGCCTGCGACTGGTAGAGCTGGTGGCTGTCGACGAGAAGGCCGGGAAAACGGGCCGCCAGTTGCTGGCGGGCGGCCGGCACCGTCGAGCCGCTGGGGATGTCCAGGCGGAAGATCTCCATGCCCAGCTGCTCGAGGCGGACCACCTCGACCACCGAAAAGCCCATCTGCCCGACGATGGCGGCGAAGCCGCGCGGCGGGTCGGCGACGATGAGCTGGTTGGGCTCGACGATCTGATCGGGCGGCAGGCTGTCGAGGAGGCGCTGATCCGGACGCGGCGACGATCCGTCCGGCGCGCCGGCCCGAGGCGCGTCGCGCCCGATTTGGCCGCGCGGGCCAACCTGGGTCGAGCCCTCCCCGCCGGCGTCGCGGTTGGCCTGCAGGACGGCGACGACGAACCACGTGGCGAGGACAAGGGCAAGCGTGACCACCAGGCCGACGATCACTTTCCGGTACATGTGCCCCCCATCGTGGTCCCTGCCTTTTTGTGCCGGTTCATCCGTTTCCGCGAGGCCTTGGGTCGCGCCAATGTATCACGGGTATGGCGCCAGACCAACTCGCGCCGGGGGCCGGGCGGCGCCGCCGGGCTTGAGCGGAACCTCCCGGGTGTTTATGAAGAAGGCGACGGACGGAAGCGGTTCCATGGGAACGGAGGGGTGGCGTGCCCGGCATTGTCTCGACGGTGATCAAGCTGGCCCTGGTCTGCCTGGGCGTCGGCCTCATCCTGGCCTTTTTCGACGTCGACCCCGTCCAGTTGCTGCACAATTTTCCGCGGGCCATCCGTTCCGCCTTCCAGGTCGTGGTCGACATGATCCGCTGGGCGGTGCCCTACATCACGCTCGGCGCCGTCGTGGTGCTGCCGATCTGGCTGGTCTTCTTCCTGCTCCGCCTGCTGCGCAACCGCCGCGGCTAGGCTGTGTACCTATAAAGGTTTAAGTCGTCATTCCGGACGTTAGGCGAGCCCGGTGCTCGAAGGGGACGCGGAAGCGTCAACTCGGGCACCGGTGGCGAGCCTTGCGATCCGGAATCCAGGGCAAGCGCTCCGTCACTCGCCTCTGGATTCCGGATCACTGACTTTCCTAACCAAATCAAAGATTTGGAGGAAAGTCGTGTCCGGAATGACGCATTAATGAGTCCATGACCTAGGCCGCTCCCTGCGGCGTCGGGGCCTGGTTTTCGTAGGTCTCCAGCACGTCTTCCAGCACGTCGAGCTGGATGCCCGCCTTGGCGAACATCTCGCGGGTTTCCTGGGCGGCGTGGTAGCGCCGCTTGGCGACGACGCGGCGGATGCCGACGGAAATGATCAGCATGGCGCACACCCGGCAGGGCTCCATCGTGCAATAGAGCGTCGCCCCGTTGAGCGAGATGCCGTGGCGGGCCGCCTGGCAGATGGCGTTCTGTTCGGCGTGGATGGTGCGCACGCAGTGGCTGCGCACCGCGCCGTCCTCGTCCATCACCTGCTTCATCAGGTGGCCGACCTCGTCGCAATGCGGCAGCCCGGGCGGCGATCCGACGTAGCCGGTGGTCAGGATGCGGTTCTCGCGCACGATGACGCTGCCGCTGCGTCCGCGGTCGCAGGTGGCGCGCTTGGCTACCGTGTCGGTCAATTCGATGAAGTATTCGTCCCACGAAGGTCTGGTCATCGGCGTCGGGCGTCTTTCCATCTGGCGTGGCGGCGGGCGGCCATTTTCGCCGTGGCGCCCGCTCGGCATGGCCGTCGCGCATTATGGTGTGGACGGCGGGAAGGGATTATGGGTTAAGATCGATTATCATGTCACGCCGATTCCCCCATCCCGTTCTCGTCTTCTCGTGCCTCGGGCACAGCTTCGACCATTTGTTGATGCTGATCTACCCGACGGCGGTGCTGGCCATGGGGGCCGAATTCGGGCGCACCTACGGCGAACTGATCGTGCTGATGACGCCTTCGGTCATCCTGTTCGGGGCCGGCGCCATTCCGGCCGGCTGGCTGGGCGACCGCTGGAGCGCGCGCGGCACCCTGATCATCATGTTCTTCGGGCTGGGCGCGGCGACGCTCGCCACCGGCTTCGCGCGCACGCCCGTCGAGGTCGGCCTGGGCCTGGCGGCGATCGGCCTGTTCGCCTCGATCTATCATCCGGTGGCCACCGCCGTGGTGGTGCGCTATGCCGCCAGGCGCGGGCGCGCGCTCGGCATCAACGGCATCTTCGGCGGCCTCGGCATGGCGCTGGCGCCGGGGATTGCCGGGTTTTTGACCTCGACCTTCGGATGGCGCGCCGCCTTCGTCGTGCCCGGCCTCGTCTGCCTGGGCGTGGGCGGCCTGTTCGTGTGGGCGGTCCGCGAGATCGCGCCGGCGAAGCTGCCGTCGGCGCAAGCCGGGGGCGCCCACGGCAACGGGCGCTCCGTGCTGCCGATCTTCGCCGCCATCGTGCTGGCCGGCGTTTGCGTCGGCTTCCTTTATCAGACCGAGACGGTGGCCATGCCCAAGGTGTTCGAGCAGCGCCTGACCTTCCTGGAGGGCGAGCTGTCGGCGGTGGGACTCTTCGCCGCCGCCATCTTCGTTTTCGGTGCCGCCGCCCAATACGTCGGCGGCATGCTGGCCGACCGGCTGTCGATGAAGCGCCTGGTCGTTCTGGCCCTCTCGCTCCAGGTGCTGATCATGCTGGCCATGGCGCGGGCCTGGGACTGGCCGCTGTTTGCCCTTTCCGTGGTCATGGTGGTCTTCACGCTGGGCCTGCAGCCGGTGATGGACAGCCTGATCGCCCACTACGTGCCGCCGGCCTGGCACGCCCGGGCCTATGGCGCGCGGTTCCTTTCCGCCATCGTGGTCAGTTCGCTTTCCGTGCCGGTGGTGGCCTGGGTGTTCGCGGCGACCGGCGGCTTCGAATGGCTGTTCTTCGGGCTGGTCGGCATCGCCGGCTTGGGCGTCGTCGCCGCGGTGACGCTGCCGACCGAACGGCCGGCGGTTGCGGCGCGGGCGACTTGACGGCAGGATGGCGGTCACACACCGGGGGCCGCCCGGGAAATCGTCGGGAGGACAAGCAGACCATGCCGTTCGTGAAACGCGATGAAAGCGGGGCCATCGTCGCCGTCTTCCGCCAGCCGGGGCAGGAAGGGCTGGAGGAACTGGACCCCCGCGATCCCGAATTGACCACCTATCTCTACGACACCGTCCTCGACCTTGCGGCGCGCAAGGAATGGATCGAATCCGACCTCGGCCTGGTGCGCGTGCTCGAGGATCTGGTGCAGGTGCTGATCGAGAAGGGCGTGCTGATGTTCACCGACCTGCCCGAGGCGGCGCAGGAAAAACTGCGCGGCCGCAGCGGCTTCCGCAAGCAGTTCGCCTATGTCGAAAACCTGTTCGGCGGCGAGGACGGCGAATTCGGCGAAGGACCCGAGGGCGGCGGGGGCTTTCTGTAAAGCATTCTCCGCTCAGGCGGGATCGTTCTTTGTCGTCACCCCCGCGCACGCGGGAACCGGTTGCCCTCATCTTCGACAGGTGCGCTAAAGAAGGGTGCGCTGTGCGAACTCTTTGTCTCGCACCACGAGCGTCGGAAGACTCGCGTCTGCGTACCCCTTGCTTTCCAATATAAGCTTCGCCTGGTCGAGCGAATTCGCAATGGTTGTACCGGCACTGAGTGATCGATAGAATCGCTTCGAAAATTCGCAGGCCGCCTCATCGTCGATCGTATCGGCCATCGCGATCACTGCCGGGACCGTATCTAGAAATCGATCGGCACCGTCTACTGTGTCGCAGGCGACAAGGACGAGCAACTTCGGGGTGGCACTCGTCGCTCCAACGACACGGGCGACCATATCGAAGTCCAACACCGTCCCGCCGTCATCCCCGGCTTTTTCATTGTCGAATAGCAAGTTCTGACCGCCGCCATGGCCGGAAAAATGAATAACGTCCGGGTGATAGGTATTCAGCGTGTCGAGCAACGTGTCGAGCGTAGGTGCGAGCACGACCTTCAGGTCGACCTCGCCAGCCTTGCTCCCGAGGCGGATGCCCTCGTCGATATAGCGCGCTTCCACGCCTGTTTGCAGTGACGCCCGACTGTCAGGATTGGTCACCAACAGGGCGATCTTCAGTCGCGCCTGCTTCCCACTCTGGCGCGGCCGGCTGCCGCGTGGCTTTCCGGCTCGCTTTACCGGTTTGACGAACGACAATCTGGTCTCGACCGCCGGACGGCGCTTCGTGGCAACCTTCTTCGCAGCGCCGGGATCATCCGCGTATTTCACGATGATATTCCGGTTCGCGCGAACCGAAGCGTCCTTCACGTAGACCCAGCGGCTTCCGTCCTTGACGTGTCCTTTATTCTCCATGCGGACGATCAGATGATGCTTTGCCAACTCGTCGAGGGCGTTCTGGACGACCTGCGTGCTCCCGGTCTTGCCGAGCAGATCGGCGATCTGCTTCTTCGACCGCGGTTTGGACCCCCGGCCATAAATCAAGTCGAAGACGGCGCGGCGGTTCTTATCGCGGCCAAGATGCTTGGCCCACCGGAGGATGGCCTCCTCGAAATCGCCGGAGACATTGACGACGGGGGCCTGGCTATTCATCGCCATTCAATTTTTGCGTAACCTTGGTGCTGGCGGGCTTCTTGCCTGCCATCATGCGACTGACCGTCGCTTGGCTGATGCCAAGCGCATCGCCGAGCTTCGACTGGGAATAGCCGCGTTCCATGAGCTCGATCATCTTGATCTTCCGAATCATTTCGAGCTCGGACAGAATCTTTTTGAGAGTGTCCTCCATCACTCGACCCCTTCTACAGCAAAGGCGGTGCCGCCCTTCGACACACTCCTGGCGATGCCCTTGGGGAGCATCCGGCTCATCGTCGGCTCGCTGACGCCTAGTATCGCCGCGATCTGGCTCTGCTTGACGCCTTGGCGCAACAACTGGAGGATCATGAGCATTTTGAGCGCGCGCATTTCGCCCAAAAGGTCATCTGTCTCTTTGGTCATCTAGGTCTCCTTCGCGCCCTTCTTCTTGGTGTCGTAAATAGTCTGGCTGACCGAGCCGCTCGACGATCCGACAATCGGCGCGATTTCCTTCGGGCTCAGTCCGGCCTCGGAGAGGAAAAGGATCTTCTCCTTCTTGGTCGGAAGGTGATGCACGGCCGACAATGACTGCACTTTCAGAAGCGTCCGCAGGAGGTCCATGAGCTCTCGATGATTGGCATCACTCATCATTGGTCTCAACTTTCGCCGACGCGGTCTTTTTGTGTTTGGCCATGGCCACGCTCACGGTCTTTGGCGTCGTTCCGAGAAGTGCGGCAATGGAGCTTGGCCCAAGGCCTGCGCCGTAAAGAAAGACGATCTTCTCACGTTGTGTAGTCATGTCTTTGACCGCGAGCGCCGCCTGGATCTTGATCAGCGTGTCCATTTTTTCGTTTAAAGCGACTAGGGGATCGGACGAGCTCATTTCTTGGTTCCCTTTTTGATGAGTGCTTCGGGAAGCGGGTATACGTGAAGGGGACGGGCTTCACGCTTCTCCCCGACGCGAATCACGATGCCCTCGTCGATCCACCGATTGAGTGACTTGCTGAAGTTGCCTGGATCGAGGCCGAGCTCTTTTGAGATGTCAGCTTGCGTCCTGCTTCCGTCGCACAGGTTGAATGCGCGATGCTGCTTCTCGCCGGCGGTCGGACCCATGATCTCAAGGATTCTGGCGGGCGAGAATGTCTGCCTCGCGACCGTGGCTAAAATTGCCCGAAGAAATGTTTCCTGCAACTCCATAGCCTCCCAGTTAGCTCCGCTGTCACTAACCATCACCGATTGCTATTCACGTACTATACTCCTCAATTTTAGTTTATTCTAGCGGATAACCAAAATGTAGTTATGGGTTAGCCAATGGTGAAAAATGTCATGGGCGCCGGATGTATAAGCATGAATAATATCGTGGGCTACCAACGATGGGATTTGGCAGTCGATTGAGCTATCAGTCGCGCCGGGCGGCCCCTTCAATTCAGAAGAGGATAGGTTAGCCGGGAGCCGTGACGGCTTCCGATATCTAGGCGGCACTGGAGCCGAAAGCGCGAGAGTGACCAACGGGTGTTACGGCGACGCGCGGACGGTTCCGCGCCGCGTCTTCTTCGACCCTGCCGGCGCAATGTTCGACGGCGACATTCGGGTGATGGCGATACGTTGAGTTGGAAGCCGCCATTTGGACCGATCATATCAGGCGGCAGCATTTTCCAATCGCCCGCCTATAAGCGTCAGTCCCCTCCTGGCCGATCCCGGGCGTTCCGAGCCGGGATTGCCCCGGCAGGGTTCAGTCGGACGACGTCACCCGAAGGACTTCCCGCATGGATGCCTCCAGTCCGTCGCGGGAGACCGGCCGGTCCGGCAGGATGAAGCCCCAGGTCGGGTAGTGGCGGCTTCCCATCTGTCCGCTCGGCGGCCACCAGACGCGAACGGCCGACCAGTCGTTGGCCGGCGAAACGTCCATCACCGGCATGTCCTCGGTCACCCGATGCGGCACCCAATTGGCCTGGGTGACAAGGATCGTGCGCTCGGAGACCACGCGTGACACCACGGCGGCATGGCCGTCGGGCAGCCGGGACGTGCGGCGGAACGTCAGCACCGCGCCCACCGCCGGCCGCGAAGAGCGGGCGTAGCGTCCGGACGCCCTATCCCACCAGTCGGCGGCGGGGCCGCGCAAATCGACCCCTGAAAGGGCGCGCGCGAAAGGCGCGCATTCCAGGATCAGCGGCCCGCCGACATATCGGCCGGCCGTGCCGCCATTTTCGGCGGGAGGCTGGACGGCGGCGGGGGGCGGGGCGGCGACAAGCGGCGTCGGCGCGCGCGGGGCGCAGCCGCCGAGGATGGCGAGAAGGGCGGCAATCGACAGCAGCCGAAGGGCGGTGGGAGGCAATGCCCATTTCGCCGTTTCACGGACCAGGGGCCGGCTCGGGACTCGTGGCTGCAAATTCCATCCCCTCCTTCGGGGGCTCCCTCGCGGACCCGGTCGGCGGAACGATGCGGATCTTCCCAACGCAAGCATGCCATTCACGCGATTAATTTAGCGTATACGCCCGGGAACCGGTTACCGGTTTCGCGCCTGAAGCCGCTCCGGTCCCTGCGGGTTGACTCCGATGTTGAAATAGGCATATATTCCGTAAATATACATCATGTCCTGATCGGGGAGTCCGAGGCCATGCGGGGCATCCGGACGGCCGGAACACGGGATTGCCCGGGCTGAACGGCGAGCCGGGCAATGACGCCTGGGATGAGCGCCGGGGCTGGCGGGGGATGACGACGAATGATGACAGGGGACGACAAAGGATGACGAGCCTATGGCGCACCCGTCGCGGCGCCCGGCGGCGTGGGCGCGTGGAGAACGCCCGGCGCACGCCCTCGGCGCGCCGCCTCCTTCTCCCCGTCATGGCCCGGCGGAGCCCATCCTGCGGCCGGCTTCCGGTCGCGCCCGGCGCCGGCCATGACGGAAGAAGAAGGCGTCTAGAGCATTTTGCATTCAGGCGGGATCATTCTTCATCGTCACCCCCGCGAATGCGGGGGTCCAGGGCGAGTGACGGAGCGGTTGCCCTGGATTCCCGCATTCGCGGGAATGACGACCAACAAAAGGGTGATTCCATGCGGCCGCAAAATGCTCTAGATGGCCGGCGGGCTCCAGCGCAGGATCGGGTTGCGGGCCGCCGCGGTTTCGTCGAGGCGCCGCCGCGGGGTGAGCCGGGGCGCCGCGTGGAAGTATTCGGCGTCCCCTCCCTTGGCCCGCTCGGCCAGGCCGCGCACCGTGGCGATGAAGGTGTCGAGCGTCGCCTTGCTTTCCGTCTCGGTCGGCTCCATCAGCAGGGCGCCGTGCACCACCAGCGGGAAATACATGGTCATCGGGTGGAAGCCCTCGTCGATCATGGCCTTGGCGAAGTCGAGCGTCGAAACCCCGGTGTCCTTGAGGAAGCGGTCGTCGAACAGCGCCTCGTGCATGCAGGGTCCCTCGAAGGGCACGCTCAGCGTGTCCTTGAGGCTGGCCATCAGGTAGTTGGCGCTGAGCACGGCGTCCTCGGCGACCTGGCGCAAGCCATCCGAGCCCAGGCTCATCATATAGGCGAGCGCCCGCACGAACATGCCGAACTGGCCGTGGAAGCCCTTGATGCGGCCGAACGGCTTGGCCTCCGATTCCGCGACGCTTTCGACCAGCCGGAAGCCCTTGCCGTCCTTCACCACGTAAGGCACCGGCGCGAAGGGGGCCAGGGCGGCCGACAGCACCACCGGGCCGCTGCCCGGGCCGCCGCCGCCGTGCGGGGTCGAGAAGGTCTTGTGCAGGTTGATGTGCATGCAGTCGATGCCGAGGTCGGCCGGCCGCACGCGGCCGACGATGGCGTTGAAGTTGGCGCCGTCGCAATAGAAGAAGGCGCCGGCCGCGTGCACCGCGTCGGCGATCTCGATGATGTCGCTTTCGAACAGGCCGCAGGTGTTGGGGTTGGTCAGCATGAAGGCGGCGACGTCGGGGCCCAGCGCGGCCTTGAGCGCGGCAAGGTCGACCCGGCCGCGCGCGTTGGCCGGGATCGATTCGACCGTGTAGCCGCAGGCGGCGGCGCTGGCCGGGTTGGTGCCGTGCGCCGATTCCGGCACCAGCACGCGCTTCCTCGCGTCGCCCCGGTCCTCCAGGGCGGCGCGGATGACCATCAGGCCGGTGAGCTCGCCATGGGCGCCGGCGGCCGGCGACATGGCGACGGCGGGCATGCCGGTCAGCACCGACAGCCAATGGCCGGTGGCGCCGATCAGTTCCAGCGCCCCCTGCACGGTCGAGATGGGCTGCAACGGATGGACGCCGGCGAAGCCGGGCAGGCGGGCCATCTTTTCGTTGAGCCGCGGGTTGTGCTTCATGGTGCACGAGCCCAGCGGGTACATGCCGGCGTCGATGGAATAGTTCTTCTGGCTGAGCCGCAGGTAATGGCGCACCACCTCGGGCTCGGAAAGGCCGGGCAGGCCGATGCGCCCCTCGCGGCCGAGGCTGCCCAGGCGGTCCCTGCCCTGCGCCGGTTGCGGCAGGTCGACCGCCGTCTTGCCGGGGGAATCCTGCTCGAAGATCAGCGGCTCTTCCAGTTGCAGGCCGCGGTTCCCGGTGATCGTGGGGGCGGGCGCGCTCATCGGGTGGTCTCCTTCAGGCCGTCGGTCAGGCGGTCCATGTCGTCCTCGGCATTCGTTTCGGTGACCGCCACCAGCAGCAGGTTTTCCGTGCCGGCCACCGTGGGCAGCAGGCGCTTGACCGGCACGCCGGCGAACACGCCCTTGGCGGCCAGCGCCTCGACGACGCCGACGGCGGGTTTGGGCAGGCGGAGAGTGAACTCGTTGAAGAAGCTGTCGTTCACCACCTCGACGCCGGGAAGCCCGGCCAGCCGCTCGGCCAGCTTCACCGCGTTGGCGTGGTTGATCGCGGCCATGCGCTTGAAGCCTTCCTCGCCCAGCAGGGTCAGGTGGATGGTGAAGGCCAGCGCGCACAGCCCCGAATTGGTGCAGATGTTGCTGGTCGCCTTGTCGCGCCGGATGTGCTGCTCGCGGGTGGAAAGGGTCAGCACGAAGCCGCGCCGGCCGTCGACGTCGGCGGTCTGGCCGACCAGCCGGCCGGGCAGCTGGCGGACGAACTTCTGGCGGGTCGCCATCAGGCCCACGGTGGGGCCGCCGAAATTGAGCGCGTTGCCCAAGGATTGGCCCTCGGCGGCCACGATGTCGGCGTCCATGGCGCCGGGGGAACGGATGGCGCCCAGCGACACCACCTCGGTCACGACGACGATCAAAAGCGCGCCCGCCGCGTGGCAGGCGTCGGCCAGGGCCTTGCGGTCGGCCAGGCGGCCGAAGAAGTCGGGATTCTGCACGACGACGCAGGCGGTTTCGCCGTCGATCAGGCCGGCCAGGTCCTCCGGTTTCGTCCAGTCGGGCTCGGGCGTTTCCAGGGTGATGCCGAGGAAGCGCGTGTAGGTCGCGGCGACCGCCCGATAGTGCGGGTGCAGCGCGCCCGACATCACGGCCTTGGTCCGCTTGGTGATGCGCCCGGCCATCATCACGGCCTCGGCGCAGGCGGTGGCGCCGTCGTACATCGAGGCGTTGGCGACCTCGCAGCCGGTGAGCAGCGCGACCTGGGTCTGGAACTCGAACAGGTATTGCAGCGTGCCCTGCGAGATTTCAGGCTGGTAGGGGGTATAGGCGGTCAGGAACTCGCCGCGCTGGATCAGGTGGTCGACCGCCGCCGGCACGAAGTGGCGATAGGCGCCGGCGCCCAGGAACGAAGGCGCCGCGACGGCCGGCAGGTTCCTGGCCGCCATCGCCGAAAGGGCCCGTTCGACCTCCATCTCGCCGCTCGTCGGCGGCAGGTCGACGGCGCCCTTCAGGCGGGCCGCGGCGGGGACGTCCCTGAACAGGTCGTCGACCGAGGTCGCGCCGATCGTCGCCAGCATCTGGCGGCGCTCGTCGCCGGTGAGCGGAAGATAGCGCATCAGTGGGACTCGCCTGCCAGTTCCCGATAGGCCGCCTCGTCCAGCAGGCCGTCCAGTTCCTTCGGATCGGCGATGCGGATCTTGAAGAACCAGCCGCCGCCCATGGCGTCGGCATTGACCTTGGCCGGGTCGTCGCCGAGCGCGGCGTTGACCTCGACGACCTCGCCGCCGACCGGGGCGTAGACCTCGCTGGCCGCCTTGACCGATTCGACCACCGCGGCCTCGTCGCCCTTGGCGACCTTTTTGCCGACGGCGGGCAGGTCGATGAACACCAGATCGCCCAGCTGCTGCTGGGCGTGGTCGGTGATCCCCACGGTGCCGATGTCGCCTTCGACCCGCACCCACTCGTGTTCCTTGGTGTATTTGACGGTGGCCATCGCTTTGTTTCCCCTTCGCTTAACCCTTGAAGTAACGGTGTTCGGTGAACGGCAGCTTGACGACGCGCGCCGGCAGGGCGCGCTCGCGAACAATCAATTGAAGCGGCGTTCCCGGCGCCGCGAACGCCGTCTCGACATAGCCCATGGCGACCGGCCCGCCGACGCTGGGGCCATAGCCGCCGCTGGTGATCTCGCCGACCGGCGCGCCCGCCTCGTCGGTGACGACGGTATGGGCGCGGGCCGGCGCCTTGCCCTCGGGCAGGATGCCGACGCGCCTGCGGGATACCCCTTCGGCGATCTGCTTTTGGATGACGGCGGCGCCCGGGAAGCCGCCCTGCGCGCGGCGCCGCTTGCTGATGGTCCACAGCAACGAGGCCTCGATGGGCGTCGTCGTTTCGTCGATGTCGCTGCCATAGAGGCAGAGCCCGGCCTCGAGCCGCAGCGAATCGCGCGCCCCCAGGCCGATCGGCTTGACCTCCGGCTGGGCCAGCAGGGTGCGGGCCAGTTCCTCGGCCCGGGCGGCCGGCACCGAAATCTCGAAACCGTCCTCGCCGGTGTAGCCCGAGCGGGTGGCCTGGCAGCCGATGCCGGCGATCTTGATGTCGGTGATGCTCATGAAGGGCATGGCCGCCGAGGCGGGGGCGAGGCGGGCCATCACCTTGGCGGCCTCCGGCCCCTGCAGCGCCAGAAGCGCCCGGTCGGCCAGGATCTCCATCTTGAGGCGGCCGGCCAGCTTGGCTTCGATGTGGGCGAAATCGGCGTCCTTGCAGGCGGCGTTGACCACCAGGAACAGGTGGTCGTCGCGTCTGGCGATCATCAGGTCGTCGAGGATGCCGCCCGCATCATTGGTGAACATCGTATAGCGGATGCGCCCACGGGGCAGTTCGACGACGTCTCCGGGCACCAGGGTTTCGAAGGCGGCATCGGCGTCGGGACCCCACAGGCGGGCCTGGCCCATGTGCGACACGTCGAACAGGCCGGCATGACCGCGGGTATGAAGATGCTCGGCCATGATGCCTTCGTATTGCACCGGCATGTCATAGCCGGCGAAGGGCACCATGCGGCCGCCGAGTTCGCGGTGCAGGGAATCCAGCGGCGTTCGCTTGAGGTTTTCGGACGGGGCGTCGGTCATCGGCTTCTCCCGGGCGGAACGAAGGCACACTCCGCCAGCCCCATGCCGACGGATGCCCCCTCTGTCCCACGACCTGAAAGAATCGCCGACGACGCGCCAGCTTACATCTTCGGTGGGGCGCCCCTCCCTAAGGCGAACGCCCGCTCTCCAGAGTTCAGTCTTCCTGCGGTCCTTTTGCCTGAGAGTTTCCGGGGCGGTTGCTCCTTCGGCGCCGGTGGCGGCCGACCCGCCGATCCGGTCTCTCCCACAGGAAGGGTCCTTGAGCCCGTCACCGACAGGCGCCAGCACCCGAGGGCCAGTTTAGAGACTTGCCGGGCAAGGTCAACCGTCAGCGCTGGCCTAGCGACGGATTCCGCTGGCCTGTTTGCGGTTGAACTCCAGTTCCTCCGGGGTCAGGTCATATCCCACGTAAATCCGGAAGTCGCGGCCGGTCTGTCCCTTTTTCAGGGGAAAGGCGAGAAAGACGGGTTCGTCCGTCCAGCGAAGCTGGCTGCGGTTGCCGGTGAACTCGACGGTGCCCGCGAAGTCCTGCTTGTTGAGAATCTCCTGGTCCTTGCCGGTCACGGCGACGAAATAATGCACCAGCGCCTTGCCGTCGCGATTGGCGGGGCCGCGGGCCATCTCCATCGAAACTGCCATCTCGACGGAAAGCGTTCCCTCGCCCGTCTCTTTCTTCATGTCGTAGTCGCAGGCCCCGGTGGCATCGACCAGCCGGGCCTCGTAGAGGACATCGGTGAGATCGCGGCCGGCCCCCTCGACGAATTTCGTGAGCGAGGCGGCATCGCCGAGCACCGAAAGCTCCGGGCAGGGCGGCGGCGGGGCGCTGGCCGTGAACATCCCGCAGGCGGAAAGGGCCGCCGTCATCATCGCGATCGCGGCCGGCCGGTAAGCGAAAAGATGCGTCATGGCGCTCACAATGTCGAATGGGTGCCGTCGCAGAACGGCGCGTCGCCGGTCCGCTTGCAGCCGCACAGATGGACGGTTTCCGACTGCTTCGCGGTGAAGACCGTCGGCGTCAGGCCGGTTCCCTTGTGGGAGCCGTCGCAATAGGGCTGCCCGGCGCTGCGTCCGCAGCGGCACCAGGCGTATTTCTTGCCGGCCTCGACATCGACCGCGTAAGGACCTTTTTGGGCGACAATGGATGGTTCCATGGCATTTTCTTCTTTCTATGCCGGATCGGGCGTGAGAAGGCGACTTTAGGGGACTCCCGCCGGCGGCTCAAGGCCGCTCGCTGGATTCCCGCGCCGGCCCGCCCTTGCCAGCGGCGCCTCCAGCCCGTAAACAGACGGTGGCCCGGGGCCGCCCGGCCCCCGCCGCCACCGATCCCGAGGGAAGACATGGCCGTTTACACCGAGGTTTCGGACGAGGACCTGACCGCCTTCGTCGCCGGTTACGGCGTCGGCGAGGTGATGTCGTGCAAGGGCATCGCCGAGGGCATCGAGAACACCAACTATCTGGTCGAGACCGAGGGCGGCCGCTTCATCCTGACGCTTTACGAACGGCGGGTGAAACGCGACGAACTGCCATTCTTCCTGGGGCTGATGGAGCATCTGGCAGCCAAGGGCGTGCCCTGCCCGACGCCGCTTGGCACCGCCGACGGCCAGGTGTTGCGCGAGTTGTGCGGGCGGCCGGCGGCGATGGTGTCCTACCTCGACGGCATGTGGCCGCGCCGGCCCACGCCCGATCATTGTGCCGCCCTCGGCCAGGCGCTGGCGCATCTGCATCGGGCCGGCGCCGATTTTGCGCTCCACCGGGCCAACGACTTGTCGCTGGCCGGCTGGCGGCCGCTGCTGGCGGCCTCGCTCGACCACGCCGATACCGTCAAGCCGGGACTGGCCGCCGAGCTCGAGGCGGAGCTGGCCTATTTGGAGAGCCATTGGCCGGCGGATCTGCCGGCCGGCGTCATCCACGCCGACCTTTTTCCCGACAATGTGTTCTTCCGGGGGCCCACGCTCACCGGCCTCATCGACTTCTATTTCGCCTGCAACGACTTTTTCGCCTACGACGTGGCGGTCTGCCTGAATGCCTGGTGCTTCGAGAGGGACGGCGCGTTCAACGCCACCAAGGCCAGGCGGCTGCTGGCCGCCTACGGGCGGGTGCGGGCCTTCACGGCGGCGGAACTGGCGGGCCTGGCGGTGCTGGCCCGCGGCAGCGCCTTGCGTTTCCTTTTGACCCGGCTCTACGACTGGGTGCATACCCCGAAGGGGGCCCTGGTGACGCCCAAGGACCCGCTGGAATATCTGGGCAAACTGCGCTTCCATCAGGCCGTCACCGGCCCGGGCGCCTATGGATTGGGATGATGCCGTGACGGAACCGAACCCCCGCGCCGAACAGGACAACGCCGTCGACATCTTCACCGACGGCGCCTGCAGCGGCAATCCGGGACCGGGCGGCTGGGGAGCGGTGATGCGCTGGCGCGGCCACGAGAAGGAGCTCTATGGCGGCGAGGCGATGACCACCAACAACCGCATGGAAATGATGGCGGCGATCAAGGCCCTGGAGGCGCTGGGCCGGCCGGTGCCGGTGCGCCTGCACACCGACAGCCGCTATCTGCGCGACGGCATTACCGGCTGGATCCACGCCTGGAAGCGCAACGGCTGGAAGACCGCCGCCAAGAAGCCGGTCAAGAACGAAGATCTGTGGCGACGGCTGGACACGCTGTTGGTCGGCCAGCGGGTGGAATGGCACTGGGTCAAGGGCCACGCCGGCCACGTCGAGAACGAACGGGCGGACGAACTGGCCCGGCGGGGCATCGCCGAGATTGCCGGCGCCGAGGCGGCCGAACGAGCGACAACGGGAGGATGATCATGAAGGTCATGCATTTCGAGGACGCACCCACCAAGAGCTTCGAGGGGGCCGGCGCCACCGGCGTCGTCGGCCGGCTGCTGATCGGCCAGGCCGACGGGGCGCCCAATTTTGCCATGCGCCTGTTCGAACTGGCCGAGGGCGGCGCGACGCCCCGCCACGCCCATGCCTGGGAGCACGAAGTCTTCGTGCACGCCGGCAAGGGGGCGGTCTGGCGCAATGGCGAGTGGATCGACGTGCAGCCGGGCTCGGTCGTCTTCGTGCCGGGCGGCGAAGAGCATCAGTTCTGCAACACCGGCAGCCTGCCGCTGCGTTTCGTCTGCCTGATACCGCGCGGCGCCCCCGAACTCTGACGGCGGCCGCGCGGTCGTCGAACGGCTTCTTACAGTTGGCCGAGCAGCTTTTCGGCGCCCGATACCTCGAAGGCGCCCGGCTCCTCGACGTTCAGCGACTTCACGACGCCGTCGTCGACGATGGCGGAAAAGCGCTGGAGGCGCACGCCCAGGCCCTTGCCGCTGAGGTCGAACGTCAGGCCGGCCGCCTTGGCAAAGTCGCCGCTGCCGTCGGCCAGCATCTTCACCGTGTCGCCGACGCCTTCCGACTTGCGCCAGGCTT
Source organism: Shumkonia mesophila (assembly GCF_026163695.1). NCBI lineage: Bacteria > Pseudomonadati > Pseudomonadota > Alphaproteobacteria > Rhodospirillales > Shumkoniaceae > Shumkonia > Shumkonia mesophila. The sequence goes on from NZ_JAOTID010000007.1 coordinate 91,107, forward strand.
CGAGCACGAAAACGTCGTTGACGGCGATGCAGGCGACGGTGTCGACGCCCTTGACCTTGAACTGGTCGGCGTTCTTGACGTAACCGGGCAGGTGCTTGACCGAACAGGTGGGCGTGAAGGCGCCGGGCACGCCGAACAGCGCCACCTTCTTGCCCTTGAACAGCTCGTCGCTGCTCAGGGGCTGCGGGCCATCCTTGCCCATGGTCATGAAGGTGGCGGACGGCAAGCGGTCTCCGACTTTGATGGTCATGGCGATGGGTTCCCTCGACTAGCGATAAACAAATAGACCCGGGGGGCCTTGCGGCCCCCGGCACCAGCTAAGATGGGGTGCCCCGGACCCGATTCCAGGGGCCGGCGGTCAATTCGCAGGCGGGATGGCGGCGGCCCGTTCGAGGGCGCCGAGAACGGCCGCCTCGCTCAGCAGCTCGGGCAGCACCAGGCCCTGCGGCGCGCGCGGTCCGTAGACCACGTTGAAGGGAATGCCGTAGCGGCCGAAACTGGCCAGGTAGCGGGCGATGTCGGTACTGGGGCGGGTCCAGTCCGCTTCCATGGCCAGCACCGGGGGGGCGGCCAGGCGGGCCACCACCGCGTCGCGGCCGAGCACGAAGGTCTTGTTGATCTGGCAGGTGACGCACCAGTCGGCGGTGACGTCGACGAAGACGACGTTGCCCTTCTCGACGAGGCCGCCGATGGCCGCCTCGTCGAACGGCTGCCACACCTTGGACAGGGCGGCGGGGCCGGCGGCGACGGACTTGCCGCCGGCGCTGATCGGCACCACGAAGGCGATCACGGTCAATCCGGCCACGGCGACCATCGAGGCGGCGCGGAACGGTCCGCCGAAATGATGGCCGGCGGCGAGAAAGCCGATGATGACGGCCAGCACGAAGGCGATGGCGGCGGCGGGCACGGCCCCCAGGACGCCGGCCAGCACCGTCACCAGCCAGGCCGCCGTCGCCGCCAGGGCGAAGCCGAGGACGCGGCGCAGCCAGATCATCCACGGCCCCGGTTTCGGCAGGCGCGTCGCCATCGCCGGGACGGCCGCCACCAGCAGGTAGGGCAGGGCGAGGCCAAGCCCGAGGGCGGCGAACACCAGCAGGATGTCGCCGGCCCCGCGGGCCAGCGCGAAGGCGACCGCAGTGCCCAGGAAGGGGGCCGAACAGGGGGTGGCCAGCAGGGTGGCGAAGGCACCGGTCAGGAAGGAGCCGGCCAGCCCGCCCGCCGATGCCGACGGGCCGCCAAGCCCGGCCAGCGCCGCCGGCAGGCGGATCTCGAAGAAGCCCCACAGGTTGCCGGCGAAGAGGGTGACGATCACCGCCATGGCGACCAGGAACCAGGGCTGCTGGAACTGGATGCCCCAACCGATGACGCCGCCCGCCGCCTTGACTCCGATCAGCCCCGCCGCCAGCACCAGGAACGAGAACACGATGCCGGCGGCGGTGGCGACGAAACTTAGCCGAACCTCGCCCGGCGCCCGGCCGCCGTGGCTGACGACACCCAGGAGCTTGATCGAGAGCACCGGCAGGACGCAGGGCATCAGGTTGAGAATGAGCCCGCCCAGCAGGGCCAGCCCGACGATCAGGCCAAGCGACGCCGTGCCGCTTGCGCTGGCGGCGACGGGAACGACGGCCCGTTCGGCGCCGCGCGGTCCGTCGGCCAGGGTGACGGTCAACGGCAGCTGGGCGAGCGGCTGCTCGAGGCGATCGAGCCCGTGGACGCGAAGGGTGGCGACGGCGACGTGCCCGGCCTGTTCGAGCAGGACATCCGGGCGGCCGAACGTCAGCTCGGGCGGCCCTTCGACGAAGACGTCGGGGGCGCCGAAGGGCGATGCCGCCGAGGCGACGACGCGCAGGGCGGCGGTGGAGCCCTCGCCCACCGCCTCCACCCGCTGGATCGACAGGCCGTGGGCGGCGCCGTTGCCGGGAACGCGCACCGCGAAGCGGTTGATCAGATGGGCGAACGGGCTGGGCGCCGCCTCTCCGCCCGGCAGGTCCAGCGCCAGCTCGGCCGTATAGGGGATGCAGATTTCCTTGCAGGTCAGGTAGTCGACGCTGGCCCTGAGGCGCAACGGCCGGCCCGGCCGTTCCAGGCGGGCGGCGAGCGGCAGGACGACGGCGTCCTCGTAGCCCAGGGTTTCCAGGCCGAGCACCGAAAAACGCGCCGGCACCGGCCAGCTTAGCGTGGCCTGGGCCAGGTTTTCCGATCCCGACCAGTCGGGGCGCGGCGGGAACCCGGCGTCGCCCGGCGAGCGCCAATAGATCTTCCAGTCCTTCTCCAGACGGAACTCCAGCCCGAGCGGAACGCTTTCGGCGGTGCCGACCGCCTCGGTCGCGGCGATCAGGCGGACCGCCGTCTGCTCGGTTTCGGCCCACGGCGAAGCCGGCGGCGCGGCCGCGGCCGGCGGGATCGAGGTGCCGCCGAGGAGAATGGCGACGGCGAAGAGCGCCCGACGCCGGCGGCTCATCGCCGGCACCGGCCGGGTCGGGCGGGGGTCATGGATTGTCTTTGGCGACCTGGGCGCGAGCTTCATCGAAAAGAGAGGCCATCTGGTGGGCGAGTTCACTTTCGGTGACGATAATACCCTTGTTCGAGAAGTCGTCCAGGAGCTTGCGTCGCACGTCCTCCTCTCCGGGCGCTTCGAGATCGGAGGCCACGACCTCGCGGGCGTAGGCCTCGGCGGCCTCGCCGCTGAGGCCCATTCTCGCGGCCGCCCACCGGCCCAGCAGACGGTTGCGGCGGGCCGAGATTCTGAATTCTTCCTCGTGCGAGGCGAGGTGCCTGCGTTCGTGGGCGTCGCTGCGCGGTTTCATGACCATGGCGTCGGTTCCCTTCGTTGCAAAAAACCGGAGACGTGGCCAATAGATGGCGTCTTTTTGACGATTTTTAAGGACGGATCACTCGATGGTGTTAGCCGCGAAAAGTGGCACGGAACGGCTTTCCCCGCCGGGGTCCCTATGTCAAAATAAAGGATATTCCTTCGCTCCCGGAGGGGCGTTCGACAACCGCTGACAGAGCTAAGGAACGATGGCTGTCGCAGCAAAAGACAAATCCTATCTGGCCGGCCAGCTTCTGGTCGCCATGCCCGGCATGATGGACCCGCGGTTCACCAAGACCGTGATCTATATGTGCGCCCACAATGCCGACGGGGCGATGGGCCTGGTGGTCAACAAGCTGATCGAATCGTTGAGCTTCCCCGACCTGCTGGCCCAGCTCGGCATCGAAAGCGTCGGCATCGGCGATCAGATCAAGATCCATTTCGGCGGTCCCGTGGAATCGAGCCGCGGCTTCGTGCTGCATTCGCCGGACTACCGGCGCGACGCCACCCTGATCGTCGACGAACAGATGGCGCTCACCGCCACCGTCGACATCCTGAAGGCGATCGCCATCGGCAGCGGCCCGCGTCGCTCTCTCCTGGCCCTGGGTTACGCCGGTTGGGGCCCCGGCCAGCTGGACGACGAGATCAAGGCCAACGGCTGGCTGCACGTCGCCGCCGACGACGATCTGGTGTTCGGCGCCGGCAACGTGGACGACAAATGGGAAAGGGCGATGGCGAAGCTCGGCATCGACCCCCGCATGCTGTCGGATTCCGCCGGCCACGCGTAAACGCGATCGCCGCTCCGCCCGATAGGGTAAAACGGCGGTAAAACGGCGAACGCCGTTCAGGAGGCCAGCCGGTCGGCGATCTTCTCGTAGGTTTCGACCTTGGCGATGCGTCCCAGGGTGGCGAAGGTCGGGCGGCTGGCGATCAGGCGGCGGGCGGTACGGATCACCGCTTCGCCGTCCACGGCCTCGACCCGCTCGATGGTCTCGGCGACCGGCACCGGCCGTCCGAACACCATCAACTGGCGGGCCAACTGCTCGGCCCGGGACGACGTGCTTTCCAGCGCCATCAGCAGGCTGGCCTTCAGTTGCGCGCGGGCGCGGTCGACTTCTTCGGGGCTGACCGCCTCGCACACCTTGCGAACCTCCTCGCAGATCACCGGCATCACCTCGGCCACCTCGCCTTCGCCGGTGCCGGCATAGATGCCGAACAGGCCGCCATCGGAATAGGAGGAATGGAACGACTGGATGGTGTAGACGAGGCCGCGCTTCTCGCGGATCTCCTGGAACAGGCGCGACGACATGCCGCCGCCCAACAGGGTGGAGAGCACCGAGACGGCATAGAAGTCGTCGTCCTCGTAGGCCACGCCGGCCAAGCCCAGCACCACGTGAACCTGCTCCAGGTCCTTGGCCTCGCGGAAGTCGCCGCCGACATAGCTTGCCCCCACGCGGGAATGGGCGGCACCGGCCGGCAAGTCCCCGAAGGCCTCGCGCCCCAGGCGCACCACCGTTTCGTGGTCGATCCGGCCGGCCGCCGACAGCACCATCCCCGAGCCGCTGTAATGGCCGCGCATGTAATCGACGATTTCGCCGCGCGGCATGTCGCGGATCAGTTCGGCCGAGCCCATGACGGGGCGGCCGAGCGGCTGGTCGGGGTAGGCGGTCTGCTGGAAATGGTCGAAAATCACGTCGTCCGGGGTGTCGAGGGTCTGCGAGATCTCCTGGATGATGACGGTGCGCTCGCGGGCCAGTTCGTCGGCATCCAGCGTGGCGTTCTGCAGGATGTCGGCGATGATGTCGACGGCCAGCGGCAGGTCGTCCTTCAGCACCTTGGCGTAATAGGCGGTGTGCTCGCGGGACGTGTAGGCGTTGAGATGCCCACCCACCGCCTCGATCTCCTCGGCGATGGCCTGGGCGCTGCGCCGCCGGGTGCCCTTGAAGGCCATGTGTTCCAGCAGGTGCGATACGCCGTTGATCTCGGGCCGCTCGTCGCGGGTGCCGGCGGCGACCCACACGCCCACCGAGGCGGTCTCGACCGAATCCATGGCATCGGTGGCGATGGTCAGGCCGTTTTCCAGCCGGGTGACTTCGACGGTCATGCGCTGACGACCTTCCGGGCCATGCGGCCCGTTACAAAATCCTTCATGGCGCCGATGTCAGCCGGCAGAACGTCATAGCGTTCCCGGCGCTCGAACAGGTCGGCCAGGCGGGGCGGCAGGCCCGGCCTGACGCCGGTCGCCTCCTCGACGGCGGCGGGGAACTTGGCGGGATGGGCGGTGGCCACCGCGACCAGGGCCGAGCCGTCGGCGGCGCGCAGCCGTTCGCCGGCGACCAGCCCGATGATGCTGTGCGGATCGAGCATTTCCCCGGTTTCCCGATAGACGCGGCGGATCTCGTCGCGGGTGCCGGCGTCGTCGAGCCGCGTGCCCTCGAAGATCTTGCGCATGCGCTGCCAGCGGCCGCGGCCGAAGGAAATGGTTCCCTTGGCGCGGAACCGCTCCATGACCGGGGCCAGACGGGCGCCGTCGCGGCCATAGAATTCGAACAGCAGGCGCTCGAAGTTGGAAGAGATCTGGATGTCCATGCTGGGGCTTAAGGTGGGGACGACGGGTACGGTTTCCATGATGCCGCCGGTGAAATAGCGGGTCAGGATGTCGTTGCTGTTGGACCCGATGATCAGCTTGGGGATGGGCAGCCCCATGCGGCGCGCCCCATAGCCGGCGAAGACGTTGCCGAAGTTGCCGGTGGGTACCGCGAAGGTGATCGCCCGGTCCGGCGCGCCCAGCGCCACGGCGGCGGCGAAGTAATAGGCGATCTGGACCATGATGCGGGCCCAGTTGATGGAATTGACCGCCGACAGGTTGAAGCGGTCGCGGAAGGCGGCGTCGTTGAACATCGCCTTCACCATATCCTGGCAATCGTCGAAGGTGCCTTCGACGGCGATGTTGTGCACGTTGGCCGAGGGCACCGTCGTCATCTGGCGGCGCTGGACGTCGGAAACCCGCCCCTTGGGATGCAGGATGAAGATGTCGACGGCCTCGCGGTCGCGGCAGGCCTCGATGGCGGCCGAACCGGTATCTCCCGAGGTGGCGCCGACGATGGTGACGCGCTGGCCCTTGGCCTTCAGCACGTAATCGAACAGGCGGCCGACCACCTGCAGGGCATAGTCCTTGAAGGACAGCGTCGGCCCATGGAACAGCTCCAGCACCCAGCGGTCGCCGCCCATCTGCTTCAAGGGCGCCACCGCCGGATGGCCGAACCCGGCGTAGGCGTCGGTGACGATCCTGGCGAGCGCGGCGTCCGGAATGGTGCCGCCGATGAAGGGACGGATGACCTCGGTGGTCAGCTCGGCGTAGGTGAGGCCGCGCAGCGCCCGGATTTGCTGGCGCGTCCAGCGCGGCCAGGTTTCGGGCACATAGAGTCCGCCGTCGCGGGCCAGGCCGGCCAGCAGGACGTCGTCGAACGGAAGAATGGGGGCCTTACCCCGTGTGCTGACGTATTTCACGAACGATCTCCCGGAAACCAGGGCTGCCAAAGGGCGCCTAGCCTATCCCCCGCCGCTGGCCCGGGCAAGCGGCGAGGAGGCTTCATTCGCGACCCGATCTTTCCCATAATGGGGCATGACCGCCAGACCCACGCCTGCCACCATCGCCGCCATCGTCCATGAGGGACGCGTCCTTCTGGTTCGCCGGGCCAATCCGCCCGATCAGGGCCGCTGGGGCTATCCCGGTGGCCGCATCGAGCCCGGCGAGGGGATCGCCGAGGCCGCCGTGCGCGAGCTTGCCGAGGAAACGGGGCTCGTCGGCGAGGCCCTCGACATCTTCTCGGCGGTCGATGTGATCGACCGCGATCCGGCGGGGGGCCTGCGCTATCACTACGTCCTGGTCGCCGTTCTGTGCCGCTGGAAGGCCGGAACGCCCAGGGCCGGAGACGACGCGCTCGAGGTCGGGTGGTTTTCGCCCGACGAGATCGCCGCGGCCGGCGCGGCGGTCAGCTTCGACGTGGAGCGGGTGGCGCGCCACGCCATCCGGCTGGCCGGCGAGCGGGACGCCGTGTGCCCATGATCTCTCAAAAAATTAAGACGACACCGCGGTCGTAAACGATTTGGAAACCTTTTTTTCCCACCATGGTCGCCAGTGCAATCCGCGCCCTGGGCGCGGGACCTGGCCGAGGCGCACCGGCCGTTCTTCGACAGCACACGTATCGACAAGGCGGCAGCGTCCATGTTCAGCTATGAAATCCAGTTTCTCGGTCGGGCGCGGGGCGATTACGACCGGCACATGGGGCTGGTGAGCGGCGCCGCGGTGGCGGGAGCCAAGGCCTTCAAGTCCTATTACTTCGCCGGCATCAAGGGCCTCGTCGTCTTTCTCGAAAGCGAGATCGACTGCGCTGCCGTGCTTAGGGCCATTCCCCGCAGCGAGGTGGTCGGCGCCTGGCACATCCGGCCGGGCATGCGGATCGCCGCCTGATCCCTTTTCCTTCCGCCGAAATCGTTAGGCCAGGTAACGGGTCCGCAAGTGGGCCTTGAACGGCGCCGCGTCGAGCGGCCGCCCGGTTGCCTGGGTCAGCAGGTCGCGCGTGCCCAGAAGCGATCCCTTGCCATGGACGTTGGTGCGCAGCCAGGCCAGCAGCGGGGCGAAATCGCCCCCGGCGATGCCGGGTTCGATGGCCGCGTCGGCTTCTTTCGCGGCGGCGAACAACTGGGCGGCGGTCATGGCGCCCAGCGTGTAGGTCGGGAAATAGCCCCAGGCGCCGTCGTACCAGTGGATGTCCTGCAGGCAGCCGCGCCGATCGTCGGGTGGCGTGATGCCCAACAGCGCCCGCATCCCCTCGTTCCACGCCGCCGGCAGGTCGCGGGTCTGCATCGTTCCCTCGACCAGGGCCTTCTCCAGGCGATAGCGCAGGATGACGTGGGCGGGATAGGTGACCTCGTCGGCGTCGACCCGGATGAAGCCGGGCTGGACGCGGGTGAACAGGCGGACCAGGTTGCCGGCCTCCCACGCCGGCCCGTCGCCGCCGAAGGCTTCCGCCAGGATCGGTGCCGCGTACCGAAGGAAAAGGCCCGAGCGGCAGACCTGCATCTCGATCATCAGGGACTGGCTTTCGTGCACGCTCATGCCCCGGGAATCGCCCGCCGGCTGGTCGCGCCATTTTCGGGGCAGGCCCTGCTCGTAAAGGGCGTGGCCGGTTTCGTGCAGCACGCCCATCAGGCTCGACGCGAATTCGTCCTCGTTGTAGCGGGTGGTGATGCGCACGTCCTCGTGGCTGCCGCCGCAGAAGGGGTGCAGGCTGATGTCCAGCCGGCCGTGGTCGAAGTCGAAGCCCAACTGCTTCATGAAACGCAGCCCGAGCTGGCGTTGCGTCTCCACCGCAAAGGGGCCTTCGGGGCGGATGACCGCCGGCTGGCCTGCCTGATGGGCCAGGACCTCTTGCAGGAAGCCGGGCAGGAAGGCGACCAGATCGTCGAAGACGGCGTCGATGTCGGCGGCGCGCCCGCCCGGCTCGTAGGCGTCGAGCAGGGCGTCATAGGGGGACAGGCCCAGGGCTTCGGAAAGGATCTTGGCCTTCTCGCGGATGCGCGCCAGGACCCTTTCCAGGTGGGGCAGGATGGCGGCGAAATCGCTGGCCGGGCGGGCGGCCCGCCATGCCGTCTCGCAGGCCGAGTTGGCCCGCGACAGTTCGGTCACCAGGTCTTCGGGCAGGGCGACGGCGCGCCGCCAGAGGGCGCGCATCTCGCCTAAGTTGGCGGCCTCGCCGTCCGTCAGGCTGCCGCCGTCGGCCGTCTCGATCAGCTCGCCCATGTCGGGCGCCGTCAGCAGATTGTGCTGAACGGCGCGCAACTGAGCCAACTGTTCGGCGCGGCCGTCGGCGCCGCCGGGCGGCATCATGGCCGCCAGGTCCCAGGTCAGGAAGGTCTCGGCATCGCGCAGGGCGAACAGGCGACGGAAACGGTTTTCGAGGGATTGGTATGGGGAATGGCGCATGGCCCCCTACATAATCGCCCCGCCACGGTCCCACAAGTCAGCGCGGCAAGGTCCTCAGCAACATTTGCCGCCGGCTTGGATCGGCGGGCAGGGGATGTCGCCGTAGGAGCAGAACACGCAGCAGTCGCCAGGCTTCGGCTTGAGCCGGGCGCCGCAGGCCGGGCAATCGTAGAAGAAGACGCAGGCATCGAGCGGCATTTCCTCGGTTGAGGCGTGGCCGCACGACGGGCAGATAAGAGTCGAGAGGCGTTGGGTGTCGGCAATATCCATGGCGGTCAATGCCGGTCCAGCTTGTCGCAGGCGAGGCAGCGGGGCGGCGGCGCCCCGTCCCAGAACGAGCGGCGGAACCTGAGGTAGGAATCGTTCCACCAGATTTCCGACAGCGATTGGCGGGCGAGGTCGCCGAAGACGAAGGGGGTTTCGTCGAAACGGCTGAACATGCAGGGCGTGACTTCCCCGTCGACGGTGACGATCGCCGCCGCCTGGACGTTTTCGACGCAAAGGTCGGGCCGCCGGCCGGGCGGCGGGGGAATCCGGTAGTGCATCTCGATTCCCATGGCGGCGGCCGTTTCCGCGACGAGCCCGAGGCGGCAATCGAGCGCCGCGTACTCGGCCTCGGTTTGCGGGACGATGGCCTCGGGACGCAGCGCCTCGTCGGCGACGAAGCCCAGGGTGCTGATCACGATCTGATCGACGCCGCGGCCGGCGAAGGTTTCGGGGATACGCTCGACGTCGCCGAGGCCCGACGTCAGCAGCATGTAGGCAATATGCAGCGAGGGCGTGGCACTGCCCCTGTCCTTCTTGTGGCGGTCGAGCGCGGCCAGCGCCTCGAACACCCGCTCCAGGCGGGTGCCCCGGCGGATGGCGTCGTTGCGGCCATCGATGCCGGCGACGGAGAGCGAAAGGACGTCGATCCCGGCCGCAACAAGGCGGGCGGCCATTTCCGAATCGAGCGCCATGGCGTTCGACGTGGTGCCGATGCGAAGGCCCGCGCCCTTGGCGGCGGCGACGATGGCCAGGAAGTCGGGATTGAGCAGCGGCTCGCCCCATCCTTGCAGATGCAGGAGCGGCTGAACCCACGGCGACGGCCGGGCCGAGCGCGCCAGCATGGGCAGGATGCGCTTAAAATCGGCGAGCGGCATATGGCGGCGCGGCCACGCCCGGCCCAACGTGGCGGTGGGGCAATAGACGCAGCGGGCGTTGCACGCGGTCGTCACCTCGACCTGCGCCCAGTCCAGCCATGGCCGAAAGACCCAGTCACGAACCCGTTGGCGAAGACCCTGCGGCATCGTGCCCTCCGCCAGCGAGGCTAGCCGGGCCCGGCCTCGCCGGTCAAGCCATGCCCGGGTTTGCCCGGCGCGGCGATTCGGGGCATAGTCGGCGCATGGGCGCCCGGCAATCCCTCGATGACCTTGTGGCCCGGTCCGGCAAGACCGCCGCAGACCACCTGGAGTTGCTGGCCCTGATGGGGGCGGATTTCGCGTCGAGCCGCAACCTGGCAGCGACGCTGGCCAAGGCGGTCGAGCGCATCACCCATTACCTCGACGCCGAGGGCGGCGCCCTTTTCCTGCTGGACGAAACGGGCGGCAAGCTGCGCTGCTACGCCTGCTGCGGGGCCGTGGAAATCATCGGTCTGGTGCTTGACGCCGACCAGGGGATCGTCGGCCGCTCGGTGCAGGCGAACGCCGGGTGCATCGTCCGCGACGCTTCCGAGGACCCCGACTTTCATCGGGCGGTGGATGGCCAGACCGGGTTCACTACCCGCTCCATCCTGTGCGCCCCGATGTCGGTCAGAGACGAGCGGATCGGCGCCATCGAGCTGGTCAACAAGCGGGGCGGCGACGGCCTTTTCGACAACAGCGACCTCGCCATCCTCCAGGGCCTGAGCGCGTCGGCGGCGCTGGCCATCGTCAACGTCAGGCAGGCCCAGGCCCTGGTCGAGCAGGAACGGGTCCGCCACGAGTTGGAACTGGCCACCGAGATCCAGCGCAGCCTGTTGCCGAAGGCCCGGCCCGAGCCCTTTCCCGTGCACGGGATCAACGTGCCGGCCCGCATGGTTTCCGGCGACTTCTTCGACTTCTTCGAGCGCGAGGACGGCGCCATCTGCTTCGCGCTCGGCGACGTTGCGGGCAAGGGCATGAACGCCGCGCTGATGATGGCCAAAACGGCCAGCCTGTTCCGCTGCCTGGGCAAGACGGAAATGTCGCCGGGGCGGCTGCTCGCCGTCATCAACCGCGAGATCTGCGAAACCTCGACGCGGGGCATGTTCGTCACCATGGTCGGCGGTGTGTTCGAGCCCGGCACCGGCAAGGTGCGGCTGGCCAACGCCGGCCACGAACCGCCGCTCTGTCGTGACCGCGACGGCCGCTATCGGGCGCTGCCGGCCGAGGCGCCGCCGCTGGGCATCCTGCCGCTGCCGGGGCCCGACGGCTATCCGGAAACCGAGGTGGATCTCGATGGAGGCACCCTTTACCTGTTCAGCGACGGCGTCACCGAAGGGTACGTCGAGGACGAGCGGACGCTGGGAGTCGAGGGGCTGAAGGCAATTCTGGAAACCTGTTCGGAGATGCCGGTCGCCGACCGCCTGCACGCGGTCATCGCGCGCCTGCACCAGTCGCGCCGGCCGTTGCGCGATGACTTGACGCTGCTGGCCGTCAACGACGCCGGCCCGGCCGGCCAGTCGGTGGGCGAAGGCTTGCTCCGCCTGGCCTTCCCGTCGCGCCCTCCCGAGCTCAAGGGGGTCCGCGAGGCGATCGCGGCGGCGCTGGAAGCGGCGGACTGTCCGGAAGACGTGGCGCGCGACTGTGTGATGGCGGTCGACGAGGCCTGCCAGAACATCATCCGCCATGCCTACGGAGGCGATCCCGACGGCGAGATCACGCTGGAAATCCGCCGCAACGGCGATGACCTGATCGTGCTGTTGCGCGATTTCGCCGAAACGGTCGATCCCGGGCAGATCAGGCCCCGCGACCTCGACCAGGTGCGGCCCGGCGGCCTCGGCACCCATCTGATGCAGGAAACCATGGACGTCGTCGAATTCGCCCCGGCTTCGGGCCATGGCGGCAACCTGCTGAAAATGGTAAAGAGGTTGCGAGTGGGGGAGGCCCGATGAAACACGAGATCCGCGAGAGCGGCGGCCACACCGTGGTGGCCTTCGAGGGCGACATCGACCTCGAAACCTCGCCGGCCGCGCGCAAGGTGCTGCTCGACTGCGTGGCGCTCAGGCGGCCTGTCGTCGTCGACATGTCCAAGGTTTCCTACATCGACAGTTCCGGCGTCGCATCCCTGGTCGAGGCCTTCCAGAAGGCCCGCAAGGCCGGCCTCGGCTTCGCGCTGGCCGCGGTCAGCGAAGCCGCCATGCGGGTGTTCAGGCTGGCCCGCCTGGACCGGGTGTTCACCATCCACGCCGCCGTCGAGGACGGCATCAAGGGTTAGCCGAACCGCCATGCCGCCCAGCGTCCCCCAGGCATCGGTTACGCGGTTCCTCGAACGGATCGGTCACGCCGCCGTGCGCGGGCTCGAAGAAGTGGGCACCTGCGCCGTCCTGGCCGGCGAAAGCATCTTTTGGCTGGTCTATGGACCCTTCGTCGGCCAGCCGGTCAGGGCCGAGGCGGTGCTGCGCCGGATGATGGAGGTCGGCATCCACGCCATTCCCATCATCGCCGTGCTGTCGGCGGCCATCGGGGCGGTGCTGGCCATGCAGGGCATCATCTCCTTGAAGCCGCTGGGCGCCGAATCGCGGGTCATCTTCGGCATCGCCAAGGGCGCCGTGCGCGAATTCGCGCCGTTGATCACCGGCATCCTCATCGCCGGGCGGTCGGGCTCGGCCCTGGCGGCGCGCATCGGCACCATGAAGATCAACCAGGAGCTCGACGCGCTTGAGGTCATGGGCATCCAGCCCGAGCGCTTCCTGGTGGCGCCCGCGCTGCTGGCCATGCTGGTGATGGTGCCGGCGCTCACCATTTTCAGTGGATTGACGGCGATGTATGCAGGCGGCCTCTATGTCGGCATCGATCTCGGCATTTCGATGAAGGCCTATGTGGCGGGCCTGCTGGAGGCGCTGACCGTGGGCGACGTGCTGCACGGCTTTTTCAAGAGCATCGCCTTCGGCATCCTGATCGCCGTCATCGGCGTCATGAACGGCGCCCGCGTCGAGGGCGGTGCAGAAGGCGTCGGCCAGGCGACGACGCGCGCCGTGGTGCAGGCGATTTCGGCCATCATCGTCACCGACATGCTGTTCGTCCTCGTGGCCGCGATGACGAGATAGGGGGACGGGTGGGCGAGACGCAAAAAACCGCAGGGCCGCGCGGCAAGGTGATCGAGGTCAAAAATCTCGTCGCCCACTACGGTCCGCGCCTGATCCTCAAGGGGGTCAGCCTCGACGTCCGCGAAGGCGAGATCCTGGTGATCATGGGCGGCTCGGGGTCGGGCAAGAGTACGCTGCTCCGCCACCTCATGGCGCTTGAGACGCCCACCTCGGGCACCATCCGTGTCCTCGGCCAGGACGTCGCCCGCCTCGGCATGCGCGCCCTGCTGGCCCTGCGCCGCAAGATGGGGGTGGCCTTCCAGGGCGGCGCCCTGTTCAGCTCGATGACGGTGGGCGACAACATCATGCTGCCGCTGCGCGAGCACACCAGCCTCGATGAGAAGACCATGGAGATCATGGCCCGCCTCAAGCTGGAGGTGGTCGGCCTGGCCGGCTTCGAGGACCTGATGCCGGCCGAACTGTCGGGCGGCATGATCAAGCGCGCGGCATTCGCCCGGGCCGTCGTCATGGACCCCCGCATCCTCTTTTGCGACGAGCCGTCGGCGGGGCTCGATCCGGTGGTCTCCTCGGCGCTCGACGACCTCATCCTCAAGCTGCGCGATGCCATGGACATGGCCATCGTGGTGGTCACCCACGAGCTGGAGAGCGCGTTCAAGATCGCCGATCGCATCGCCGTTCTCGATCACGGCGAGATCCTGTTCACGGGGACGGTGGCGGAACTGCGCGCCCATCCGAGCGAGCGCATCCAGAACCTGTTGAACCGGCGCATGGAAGACGAGCCCATCGACCCCGACGAATATCTGCGGCGGCTGATGGGCGAACAGAAAGCCAAGGGGGCGGTGGCATGAAGGGCAGTGGGATCAACTATGCCATGGTTGGCGGTTTCGTCATTGCCATGACGGCCGCCCTGGTGGTTGCGGTGGTCGTCCTCTCGGGCGGGGGCGGGGCGACCGACGAATACCACGCCATTTATCGCAACGTCACCGGCGTCAAGTATGGGACCCAGGTGCTCTACGAGGGCTATGCGATTGGCCAGGTGGAAACGGTGACGCCGGTGCCCGAAGGCGGCGGCATGCGCTTCCGCGTCGACTTCAGCGTCCGGCGGGGATGGCGCATCCCGGCCGGTAGTGTCGCCGCCATCCAGGCGCCGGGTCTGTTGTCGGCCATCGTGATCGCCATTTCCGAAGGGGCCGGCCAAGCGTCGCTTAAGCCCGGCGACCGCATCGAGGGCCGCGAGGCGGAGAACCTGTTCGCGGCGATGGCCTCGGTGGCGGGCCAGCTTGGCGACTTCGCCGAGGGCGACTTGAAGCCCCTCATCGCCACCCTCAACCGGGCGGTCGGCAACGTCGACGAGATCGTCGGCAACCAGGGCCGCAAGCTGGTCGACGACCTGGGCGGCATGGCCGCGGATCTGGCCCGGCGTCTGCCGGCGATTGTCGACGACGTGCAAAGCCTGACCGCGCAGATGCAGATTGCCTCCGGCGAGTTCGGCAAGCTGTTCAGCCCCGGCAATCGCCGGACCCTGGAGGGCGTGCTCGCCAAGACCGACGCGACGGTCGGCAACCTGGCGGAATTTTCCCGCGACATCAACGCCACCCGCGCCCGCATCGACGGCGTGCTGGGGACGCTGGATACGATGCTCATCGACAACAAGCTCGACGTCGAGCGGGCCATCGTCGACCTTCGCCATGTGGTCGAATCGGTGGCCCAGCATATCGACCTGCTCAACCAGAACATGGAAGGCGCGTCGCGCAACATGTACGAATTCAGCCGGCAGATTCGGGAAAATCCGGGGCTGCTTTTAGGGGGAACGCCACCCCGCGACCAGGCGGTCGGCGGCCAGTGACGAGAGGCCGAGGGAGGAAGTCCAGTGACCAGAATCTATTCGCCCATCGTCGTCGTCACGGTCCTGCTGCTGGCCGCCTGCGCGCAGCCGACGGTGACCCAGGACACTTTCTATCGGCTTCGCGTGACGCCGCCGCAGGCCACCCTCGAAAAGCCGAAGCTGTCGGGGACGCTGGAGGTGCCGCGCTTTTCCGCCGACGGCCTGATGGCGGGCCGGCCCATCGTCTTCAGCGAGGCCGCCGATCCCCTGCAGGTCAGCGCCTACCACTATCATTTCTGGCTCGAGCCGCCGGGCGCGATGCTGCGCGACGAAATGGTCGGCTATCTGCGGGCGGCGGGGGTGGCCAAGAGCGTGGTGACGCCCGAACTCAGGGTCGACCCCGACTTCATGCTGATCGTCAAGATCAAGCGGGTCGAGCAGGTGCGGGGACCGTCGCCGAAGGTCGTCGTCGCCCTCGATGTGGCGCTGAACGCCCGCAAGGAGGAGCGCCTGCTGCTGCTCAAGACCTATCAGGTCGAAAAGGCGGCCGCGGACAACACCGTCGGCGCCGCCGTCGAGGCGTTGAACGGCGCGGTGGCGGCGATTTGCGCAGGCATCGCGTCCGACATCCCGGCGCCGTAGCGCCGACGGATGCCGCCCGGGGTCAGAGTTCGAGCACCCGCTTGTAAAGATCGAGCAGCGCTTCCTGCTCGTCGCGATCGGCGGCATCGAGTTTGCGCAGGCGGACGACCTGGCGCAGGGTCTTGACGTCGAAGCCGTTGCCCTTGGCCTCGGCATAGACGTCGCGGATATCGGCGGCCATCGCCGCCTTTTCCTCTTCCAGCTTTTCGATCCGCTCGACGATGGAACGCAGCCGGTCCGCCGCGATGCCGCCAACTTCCGCCATGATGGATTCCCTTTCCGATGGAAGGCGGACCATAATTGCCCCCCCGGGGGGCGTGCAAGGGGCATTTCGCCGCTGCCGGTGCGGCCGCCCTTGTCGTCACGGTAACCGCTTGTTAAGTATTAGGAATTAAGACCATAACTGGGGAGCAATAAAATCGGGGGGAGAACCGCGTGGCGATCTATGACTTCCAGCGGTTGAACGTCCTGTTCGTCGAGGACAACAATTACATCAGCACCGTCTTCGAGACGCTGCTGCGGCAGTTCCAGGTCGGCTACATCGAGACGGCGAAGAACGGCGCCGAGGCGGTGGAAATCCTCAAGCTTTCCGGGCGGACCGGCGAGTTGAGGGGGTTGCGCGATTTCGACCTGGTGGTTTCCGATCTGCTGATGACCCCCGTTGACGGGCTCCTGCTCCTGCGCTGGATTCGCACCGGCAAGGAATCGCCCAACCGTTTCCTGCCGTTCATCATGCTGTCGGGGGCGGCCGACACCCATTACGTGGCCGAGGCCCGCGATTTCGGAGCCAATGAATTTTTGGCCAAGCCGTTCTCCGCGGAGTCCGTCTACAAGCATTTCCTCCAGATCATCGACTATCCGCGCTCCTACGTCGCGACGCAGAACTACTTCGGCCCCAACCGTCGCCGGCGCGACCTGCCGCCGCCGGGCCGGGATCGCCGCGTCACGCAGGAAAGCAACATCGCCATCGTCTATTCGGCCGACCGCGTGGTGAAGCCGGCGACGCCGACCGAGGTATGGGAGTTCCGGCTGCCCAACCGCCTGAAGGAGAAGGTGGCGGGTCTGGGCGGCGGCGACGGCGGCGGCGAGATCCCGTTCAACCTGCTGGAAGAAGCCGAGGCCCAGCTCCAGCGGGCGGCGCTCGATTTCACAGAATGGGCGCGGGGCTATCTGACCAAACTGAGCCGCCTGTGCGAACAGGCGCTGGAGCAGCCGTCGGGCCGGCGCCGTCAGTTCGATGAAATCAACATGCTGGCCCACGAGCTCCGGGGCCAGGGCGGAACGTTCGGCTATCCGCTGATTTCGATCTTCGGCAAGATGCTCTACGACGCCACCGGGGCCAGCTGTCGCGAGGACAACAACATGGTCGAGATCGTCAGGGCCCATATCGACGCCATGCGGGCCGTGCTGCGCGACAAGGTATCGGGCGACGGCGGCATGGTCGGCCGCGAGCTGCTGGCCTCGCTCAAGGCGGCGATCAAGAAACGCATGACCGCGATCTGACCCGGCCGGCCTAAAGGTCGGCCACGGTTTCCTCGATCAGTCCGTCGACCACCGCCCGCAGGGCTTCCCGGGGCTTGGCTCCGGCGCCGACGGCCCGGGCGTAGGTTTCGCTCTGCCGATGGGCGCTGGTGCCCTCCCGGACGATCCGGCGGGTGCGCTCGACCTGCTGGCGGCAGCCCAGCGCCTCGGCATCCTCGGCGATCAGGCCGATCAGCTCTTCCAGCAGGTCGGAGAATGGGACGATCTGCCCCTTGCCGAAATCCACCAGGCCCTCGTCGATGCCATAGCGCTGGGCCCGCCAGCGGTTCTCGTTGATCAGCATGCGGGAATACCGCCGCCAGCGCTGGTTGGCGCGGCGCAGGCGATAAAGCATGCGCACGATGCACACGAACAGCGCGGCGACGGCGATGGCGTCGTCCAGGCGGGTGCAGACGTCGGTGATGCGCATCTCGATGGTGGGGAAGTTGGCGCTGGCCCGGATGTCCCACCACAGGAGCGTGCCGTCCTTGATCAGGCCGGCACCGGTCAGGATCTTCACGTGGCGCCGGTATTCGCCGAAAGACTCGAAATATTCGGGCAGGCCGGTGCGGGGCAACCCATGGAACACGCTCAGCCGATAGGATTTGAGGCCGGTATCTTCGCCGCGCCAGAATGGCGAGGAGGTGCTGAGCGCCAACAGGTGCGGCAGGAAATAGCAGGCCTGGTTGATCAGGTCGATCCTGAGGTCGTCGTCGTCGATGCCGACGTGGACATGCATGCCGCAGATGAGCAGCCGACGCGCCATCGCCTGCAGGTCGCGAGCCAGGATGTTGTAGCGTTCCTTGTCGGTGTGCCGCTGGTCCTGCCATTCCGAGAACGGATGGGTGGAGGCGGCGATCGGCGCCAGTCCGTGGCTGGCGGCCACCCCGGCGACGGTGCGGCGCAGCCCGGCCAGTTCCTCGCGGGCCTCGCCGATGGTGTGGCAGACCCGCGTGCCGACCTCGATCTGCGAGCGCAGGAGTTCCGGGCGCACCCGATCGGGGATCAGCGAGCGGCATTCCTCGATCATCGCCGCCGGCGGTTCGGCCGCGATGTCGCGGGTCTGGCGGTCGACCAGAAGGTATTCCTCCTCGACGCCGACAGTGAACGGGGGATCGCCGGCCGTCATCTCAGCGGGCCGCCCGCACGGGACCGACGGCCAGCAAGGCCTCTTCGATGAGGGCTGCCCAGCGCTCGGCGCCGGCGGGCGTGTCGACCAGGTCCTGGCGGATTTCGATGCCGACATGGGGAACGCCGGCGTCACCGGCGTGGTAGTCCATCGAGAAGCCGAAGGAGCGCCCCGAGTAGGGCTGGTTGTCGCCGACGCACAGGTTGCGTTCTTGCAGGTGACGGATCAGCGGCCGCGCCAGCCGGTCGTCGCGGTTCCACAGAAGTCCCGCTTCCCACGGCCGGGGCAGGCCGCCGTTCAGGCAGGGCGTGAAGGTGTGGATGGCGATCAGCGCCGCCGGGCGCCCGCCGTTCCAACGCGACGCGAAGGCCTCGGCGACCCGGTTGTGGTACGGCCAGAACAGGCCGTCGATACGCTGCTCACGCGCCTCGTTGCCGAGATCGCGGTTGCCGGGGATGGCGGTGCCGTCGCTTTCGGCGGGAATGGAATCGATGGCGCCGGGCAGGCGGTTGAGATCGATCGCCAGGCGCGAATAGGTGGCCAGCACGGCCGGCGCGTCCAGACGCGGCGAAAGCCGACGCACAATATCGGCGGCGCCGATGTCCCAGCCGATGTGGGCCGCAAGCGCCGCCTCGTCCAGCCCGAGGGTGCCCAAGGATCTGGGGATCGCGCGGCCGGCATGACAGGCCAGCAGAAAAAAGCCGCTCCGGCCATCGGGATTGAGGATTTCGGCGACGGCCGGATCGTCGGCCCCGAGAAGCGGGCAGAGACCGGCGGGTTTGGGGGCGCTGGCGTCCATGACAACCATATAGGGAAGATCGCCCGCTTTGTCAGCCGGGTTGTCGCCGCCAAAAGGCCCGCCTTGCGGCCGATGGGACGGCTCCTTAAGTTGCACTCTCGCGTGACCCGCCAACGACGGACCGGTGCCGGATGACCACCACGGAGCGATCGCAGCGCACGGTACCGTCGGCCACCCTGGCGGCCTGGATCGCCTGGCTGTGCGGGGCCTCCTTCTATTGCTACGGCTTTTTCCAGCGGGTGGCGCCCAGCGTCATGGTCGGCGACCTGATGCGCGACTTCGGCGTCTCGGGCGCCGTGCTGGGCAACCTGACCGCCTTTTATTTCTACGCCTACGCGGGATTGCAGATCCCCGTCGGCGTGATGGTCGACCGCTTCGGCCCGCGCCGCATGCTGACCGCCGCCGCCATCCTGTGCACGGCGGGAAGCTGGCTGTTCGCGACGGCGGATTCGCTTGCTCTCGCTTATGCCGGCCGGGCGCTGATCGGGGCCGGCGCCGGGGTTGCCTGGATCGGCACGCTCCAGATCGCCGCCTTCGGCTTCCCGGCCCGCCGCTTCGCCCTGTTGACGGGGCTGACCCTGCTGCTGGGCATGGCCGGCGGCGTCGGAGGCCAGACGCCCCTGGCCTTCGTCATCGGGACGGCGGGTTGGCGGCCCACCCTTCTGGGGGCCACCGTCGTGGCCGCCGTTCTCGCCTTGCTGATCTGGGGGTTCGTGCGCATCGATGCGGCGCCGGGCGGCAGGGCGGCGCCCGCCGAGGGCAGCGTACTGCGCGGGCTGGTGTCGGTGCTGGCCACCCCGCAAAGCTGGACATGTGCCATTTTTGGGGCGGGGCTTGCGGTTCCGGTGCTGGCCTTCGCCGGGCTGTGGGGCGTGCCCTACATGATGGAAATGTACGGCCTGACCCGCCCGGCGGCGGCTTTCACTACGACGTTGATGCTGGTCGGCTGGGCCATCGGCGCGCCGGCCGCGGGATGGATCTCCGATCACCTGGGGCGTCGTCGGGGTCCCATGGTGGTTTCCAGCATGGCGGCGCTGGCAACCCTGGCCGCCGCTCTTTACCTGCCGGGGCTGCCGCTGCTTGCCGTGCAGGGCCTGCTTCTGGTGCACGGCATCTTCTCGGGAGCCATGGTGCTGTCGTTTGCCACCGCGCGGGAGAACAACCGCCAGCGGGTCAGCGCCACCGCCGTCGGCTTCGTCAACATGGCGGTGATGGCGATGAGCGCCGGCTTCCAGCCGCTGATCGGCTGGCTGCTCGACCGTGGCTGGGACGGCCGCCTGGTCGATGGCGGCCGGGTCTACGCGCCGGCCACCTTCAAGGCGGCCCTGGTGACGCTGCTGGTGGCCGGTGTCGCCGCCTGCCTGGCCGCCCTCATGACCCGCGAAACCCGCTGTAAGCCGGTCGCCGGCGCCGACTGAGAAGGCTCAGTCCAGGTCCTTCTTGCGGCGGAAGAACTCGTCGCGGTCGATGCGGCCGCTGGCGTATTCCTGGCCGAGGGTGGCCAGCGCCGCCTCGCGGACCGGATTGCTGCGCCAGCCGCGAATCAGGTGGACCAGGGCGAACGCGATGAGGGCGAAGAACAGCAGCCACAGGATGCCGTGAAAACCCATGAACCACGGCCAGCCGCCGCCGTCCCAGCCCATCATGTTCCAGTGATTGAAGCCGTTGTTCCACATGGTTGATCTCCTGAGGCAGGGAAGGGGCGTGGGCGGCCGACCGAGGGGGGCGGCCGGCCGCCCGGGGAGCGTGCGGAATGCGCTTACCGCACGGGACGCATGAAGCCGGTCTTGGCGTCGATCTCCAGCTTTTCCACCAGCGAGTTGTCGAGCGTGACGATCTCGGCGGTAAACGCCGCGTCGCCCTTGGCCTCGACCTTGCCGACCTTAAGGCGGTCGTTGCCCATCCAGGCCAGACGTTGCTGGACGACTTTCTGGGCGTCGTCGAGGGTCAGCGGTTCGGCGTTGGCGGTGGCGGCAGCCAGGCCGGGACAAGGAACATCGGTTCCGGCGGCGCCCATCATGGCGCCGGGGCCGTAGCCGCGGCCCATCATGCCCGGGCCGTAGCCGCCGCCCATCATGCCGGGGCCATAGCCGCCGCCCATCATGGCGGGACCCCAGCCGGGCCGGGTCGGGCCGTCGGCGGGATCGGCGAGGGTGACGGTGGCGCCCAAAGCGGTGAGGCCCAGGGTGGCGACGGTAGCCAGTGCGATCAGGGAGCGTTTCATGGTTGAAGCCTTTCTTTCTTCCGAGGGATGTCGTGGACCCTGGTATAGCCATCGGCTGTAACCCGAGTGTGTCGGCAAAGCCCTCATTGGTAACAAGGTTTGCCGGACCCAGGCGTTGCCACACTTTGTCACACTTTTTTCGCGGAAGGCGGCGGGGCGGCCCCTATAATCCAGCCATGAACGAGACGCCGCACCTCCTGGTCGTCGACGACAACCGCGAAATCCGCGACCTGCTGGCCAGGTTCATGGCCAAGCACGAATTCCGCGTCAGCACGGCCGAGGACGGCAAGGCCATGTGGCGGGTCCTGGAAACCAGCCGCATCGACCTCGTCATCCTCGACCTCATGCTGCCCGGCGAGGACGGGCTGGTTCTGTGCCGCGAACTGAGGGCACGTTCGAACATCCCCATCGTCATGCTGACCGCCATGGGCGAGGAAACGGATCGCATCGTCGGCCTCGAGATGGGGGCCGACGACTACGTGCCGAAGCCGTTCAACCCGCGCGAGCTTCTGGCTCGCGTCAAGGCGGTGCTGCGCCGCGCCCAGTCGCTCCCGGAGCAGGGCAAGGCGCCCGAGCAGACAGCGGTCCGCTTCGCCGGCTGGACCTTCGATCTGGCCCGGCGCGAGATCGTGTCGGCGGATGGCGTGGCGGTGCCGCTCAGCACCGGTGAGTTCGACCTGCTGGCGACCTTCGTCGCCCATCCTCGCCACGTACTCAGCCGCGACCAGCTTCTGGACCTGACCCGCGGGCGCGAGGCGGCGGCGTTCGATCGCAGCATCGACACCCAGGTCAGCCGCCTGCGCCGCAAGATCGAAAAGGACGCCAAGGACCCGCAGATCATCAAGACGGTGTGGGGCGGTGGCTACGTGTTCACGCCGGAGGTGAGCGGGGAATGAGGCGTCTGCTGCCCAAAAGCTTCTTCGGCCAGACCGTGCTCGTCCTCCTGGTCGGGCTCTCCGTGTCGCATCTGGTCAGCATGGCCATTTATTCGAGCGACCGGGTGGAGATCCTGGCGCTTTCCGGCGGCGAGGAGACGGCCCGGCGCATCGCCTCCATCGCCCGCCTGGTCGACCAGGTGCCGCCCGAATGGCGGGGCCGCATTCTGGAAACGGTGCAGGGCCCTACCTTGCGGGTCACGCTGACCGGCGACAGCGGGCTCGTGCCCGACGCCTCCGAGGACTGGCGCGGCGGCCTCATCCGCCGCTTCCTGGCCAGCGAGATCCCGGTGGCCGAGGGCGACGTCATCGTGCGCCTGGAGGGGCCGCCGGAACCGCCGTCCGTCCGGCCGGGCATGATGACGGGGTCCCTGCAGCGGCACATGCACATGGGCTGGTTCGCCCCCCGCATGGTCGAGGACTGGCCGGTCGGGGCCTCGCTGCGCGCTTCGGTGCGCCTGGGCGACGGCCAATGGCTCACCTTCGCGGCGGCGATTCCCGACCCGCCGCGCCTGTGGTCGGCCCCGGCGGCGCTGTCCCTGGTCCTGATGGTGGTGACGGTGGTGGTCTTCTCGCTGTGGGCGGTCCGCCGGCTGACCGGCCCCATTCGCACCTTCGCCGAGGCGGCCGACCGTTTGGGCCGTGACGTCAAGGCGCCGCCGCTTCCCGAAACCGGTCCGCTCGAAATCCGCCGGGCGACGCGTGCTTTCAACGGCATGCAGGCCCGCCTGCGCCGCCTGGTCGAGAATCGCACCCGCATGCTGGCGGCCATCTCGCACGACCTGCGCACGCCGATCACCCAGCTTCGGCTGCGCGCCGAATTTATCGAAGACGCCGAGGAGCAGGCCAAGACCCTGGCGACGCTGGAGGAGATGGAGGCGATGATCGCCTCGACGCTGACGTTTGCCCGGGACGACGCCCTTGCCGAGGCGCCGCGACCGGTCGATCTCGCCGCCCTGGTCGAAAGCCTGTGCGACGATCTGGCCGATGCCGGCAAGGCGGTTTCCTTCGCGGCGGCCGAGAAGGTTGCCGTGACCTGCCGGCCGGCGGCGCTGAAGCGGGCGGTGGCCAACCTGATCGAGAACGCCGTGAAATACGGCGGTGGCGCCCGCGTGTCCGTCGCCGTCGACGCCGGGGAGGTGCGCATCGTCGTCGAGGACGATGGCCCCGGCATCCCGCCCGACGAACTGGAAAACGTCTTCGCGCCCTTCTACCGGGTCGAGAAGTCGCGCGGCACCGGGCCCGGCGGCGTCGGTCTGGGCTTGAGCGTGGTGCGGGCCGTCGCCGACGCCCATGGCGGCCACGTGCGGCTCGAAAACCGCGACGCCGGCGGCCTCAGCGCCATCCTCGAATTCCCACGATGAGAAAGTCATGGGCAGGGCGGCCCCAGGCGCGTTGCGATCCGACCGCCAACCTGCGAGACTCCCCGCCGCCCATCCAATCAAACGAAAAGGGGGAGGAGCCATGCACGTTACGCTGGTTCATGTCCAGGTGAAGCCCGACCGGGTCGACGATTTCATCGAGGCCAGCCGGGTCAACCACGTGGGATCGATCGAGGAGGCCGGCAACCGCCGCTTCGACGTGCTCCAGGACACCCGCGATCCGGCCAGGTTCATCCTCTACGAGGCCTATGTCACCGCCCAACAGGCCGCCGCCCACAAGGAAACGCCGCATTACGTTCGGTGGCGCGACGCGGTGGCCGGCATGATGGCGCAGCCGCGCGACGGCGTGCCGTATAACGGCCTCTTTCCCGTCGACTAGCCGATGACGGGAATTGCGTCCTTTTCGACCGGGCGTGTGCCCAGGATCGTTTTCGGGGCGGGTGCCAGCGCCGGCATCGCCAAGGAGGCGCGGGCCTTCGGCGCCCGCGCCCTGGTGGTGACCGGCCGCCGCTCGTTCCGCGAATCGCCGCGCTGGGCCGACTTCGTGGAAAGCTGCCGGCAGGCCGGCCTTGAGTTCGACACCGTGACGGTCGAGGACGAGCCGTCGCCGGAGCTGGTCGACGAAACGGTGGCCCGTTTCCGTCCGGCCGGCATCGGGGTGGTCGTCGGCGTCGGCGGCGGCAGCGCGCTCGACGCCGCCAAGGCCATAGCCGGCCTGCTGATCCCGGGTAATTCGGTGATGGATCACCTGGAAGGGGTCGGGCGCGGCGTGCCGTATGCGGGCCCCGCCGTGCCATTCATCGCCGTGCCGACGACAGCCGGCACCGGCAGCGAGGCGACCAGGAACGCGGTCTTGAGCCGGCGCGGATCGGAGGGTTTCAAGAAGTCGTTTCGCGACGAGCAGCTGGTGGCCCGCGTTGCCCTCGTCGATCCGGCGCTGCTGATCGGTTGCCCGGCCGCGCAGATGGCGGCCAACGGCATGGATGCGCTGACCCAGCTCCTCGAATCCTATGTGTCGCCGCGCGCCAATCCGATGACCGACGCGCTGGCCTTGTCGGGGATGAAGGCCTTCCGCAAGGGCTTCTTCGCCGCCTGGGAAAGGGCGGGCCGCAACGATCCCGCTGCCCGCATGGGCCGCTCCTGCGCCGCCTACGCCTCGCTGATGTCGGGCATCACGTTGGCCCAGACCGGGCTGGGGGTGGTTCACGGCCTGGCCTCGCCCTTGGGCGCCTTCCTGCCGATCGCCCATGGCGTCGCCTGCGGCACGCTGCTGGCGGTGGCCACCGAAACCAACATCCGGGCGCTCAGGCTTCGCGATCCCGGCGGGCCGGCACTCGCCAAGTACGCCGAGGCAGGGCGCCTGCTCTCGGGGCGCGACGACCTGGAAGCGCAACGCACGCTGGATCTTCTGGTCGAGACCCTGTTCGAGTGGGTCGAGCGTCTGCAGATCCCGCGCTTGGGCGCGCTGGGCATGTCGGCCGCCGATGTGTCGCGCGTGGCCGGCGCCAGCGGCGGCACCAGCATGAAGACCAACCCGGTGATGCTGGGCAAGGACGAAATCGCCGAAATCCTCGAGCGGCGGCTCTGATTTTGGGGACACCATACTAAATTCGGATCGATCGCTTGATCAGCCGCTGTCGATGGAATTTAGTATGGTGTCCCCAAAATTGTGGGGAGAAAAGTCGTTGCCCTCGGCCGGGCAACCGGGGTACGAGAGGCCCGGTGCCGTCGGGCGCCCGACGGCGTGATTTTCAGGAGGCCGCTGCGTGCACGTTCATCTGGACGCCCTAGGCGGCGTCGCCGGCGATATGTTCCTGGCCGCCATGCTGGATGCGCGGCCGGATCTGGTGGACGGCGCGCTCAAGGCCATCCGCGCCGCCGGCCTGCCGAAGGGGTGGACGGCCGAGGCCGTCGACCATCACGCCGACGGACTGGCCGGCCGGCGCTTCCACGTGGTGCCGCCTGCGCATGGCGTTCATCATCACCATCCCCACGAACACCACCATCATGTCGCCTTCCGCGACATCCGGGCGATGATTGAGAAAAGCCGCCTGGACGGGGGCGTGAAGGCGCGCGCCATCGCTATTTTCCGGCTGCTTGCCGAGGCCGAGGGGGCGGTCCACGGCCAAGACCCCGAGGAGGTGCATTTCCACGAGGTGGCCGACTGGGATTCACTGGCCGACATCGTGGGGGCGGCCTTCGTCATCGAGGCGCTGGGCGGGGCCACATGGTCGGTCTCGGCGCTGCCGATGGGCAGCGGACGCGTCAAGACGGCGCACGGCATCCTGCCGGTGCCGGCCCCGGCCACGGCCCGTCTGCTCGAAGGCTTCGAGACACTGGATGACGGCATCGCCGGCGAACGCATCACGCCGACCGGGGCGGCCATCCTCAAGGCGCTGGCGCCGGCGCGCCGGCGGCTCCCCGAGGCCACCCTGACGGCCAGCGGCACCGGCTTCGGCACCCGCGCCCTGCCGGGCCTGCCCAACATCCTGCGCGCGCTGCTGTTCGACACGGACGCGGCTGCCCAAAACGCCCCCGGGCGAGAAAGCGAAGTGGCGGTCATCGCCTTCGAGGTCGACGATCAGACGCCCGAGGACTTGGCGGCCGGCCTTGACAAGCTGCGCGCCGAGGCCGACGTCTTGGACGTGACCCAGGCGGCGGTTTTCGGCAAGAAGGGGCGGCTGATGGCGGCCGTCCATATCCTGTGCCGGGCGCCGGCCGTCGAACGGGTTGCGGCCGCCTGCTTCGCCGAAACGACGACCATCGGCCTGCGCTGGCATCTGGCCCGCCGGTTCGAGCTGGATCGCCGGGCGGTGACGGCGGGCGGGGTTCGGGTGAAGGTGGTCTCGCGACCCGGCGGGGCGACGGCCAAGGCTGAGATGGACGACATCCGCGACGTTCCCGGCGGGCGGGTGGCGCGGGCCGCCGTCCGCGTCGCCGCCGAAGGGGATGCGTTGCGCAATGGCAAGACGAGCAAACGGAAGACCGACGACGCATGAAAGATTTTGACGCCACCCCGCTGGAAGCCCTCAACGCGGTGCTCGATTCCCTGGGCTCCATCGCCGTCGCCGTCAGCGGCGGCGTCGACAGCCTGACGCTGGCCCAGGCCGCCCACCGGCGGCTGGGAGCGGGGGTCGAGATGATCCACGCCACCTCGCCGGCGGTGCCGGCCGAGGCGACGGCGCGCACCCGTGCCCTGGCGGCCCGCGAGGGCTGGACGCTCAAGGTGATCGATGCCGGCGAGTTCGCCGACAAGGACTACTTGGCCAACCCGGTCAACCGCTGCTTCTTCTGCAAGTCGTCGCTGTACCGCAGCCTGGCGGCGATGACCGAGCGCCAAGTGGTGTCGGGGGCCAATACCGATGATCTGGGCGATTATCGCCCCGGCATGCAGGCGGCGGCCGAGCGTGGCGTGCGCCACCCCTTCATCGAGGCCGGCATCGACAAGGCGGGCATCCGGGCGGTGGCCCGTACCCTGGGCCTCGAGGGCATCGCCGAGCTGCCGGCGTCGCCCTGCCTGTCGAGCCGCATCGAGACCGGCATTGCGGTGACGCCGGAGGCGCTCGATTTCGTCCATGCCGTGGAAAACCGCATCAGCGGCTGGCTGGCCGACCGCGGAGGCTTCGCCGGCGCGGTGCGCTGCCGCATCCGCCACGACGGCCCGGCGGTCGAGTTGGATGCCGCCAGCCTCGCCATGGTGCTGGCCCCCGAGGCCGCGCCCCTGCGCGGCGAGGTCGCCGGCCTGGCGCGGGCGCGCGGCTATGGCGCCGATCTGCCGTTCGGGCCCTACCGCATGGGCAGCGCCTTTCTCAAGGCCGAAGGCGCATGAGCCCGGAATCGGTATGGGACGCGGCCCGGCGGGCCCGCATCGGCTTGGCCGAGGCCATTCTATGCGAGGGCAAGACGCCGGCCCAGATCGCCGCGATTTGCGCAGTGGCCACCAAGGACGACCGGCATCCGCTGTTGCTGACGCGACTGGAATCGACGGTGTTCGCGGCGCTGCCACCCGAGGTGCGCCGCGAAGCCGATTACGACGCGCTTTCCCGGACCGCCCTTCTCGGCCGCCTGCCGGCGCCGACGGAAGCGGCTCGCATCGCCGTGGTGACGGCCGGCACGTCGGACATAGGCGTTGCCCGCGAAGCGGTGCGCACGCTCGCCGCCTATGGCGAAGCGGCGACCGAGTGGGCCGACATCGGGGTGGCCGGCCTGTGGCGGCTGTTGGAAAGGCTCGAGGAACTCAAGCGCTTCGCCGTCGTCATCGTGGTGGCCGGCATGGACGGCGCCCTCTTCTCGGTGATCGGCGGCCTGCTGCCGGGCGCCATCATCGCGGTGCCGACCTCGACCGGCTATGGCGTGTCGGCCAAGGGTGAAACGGCGCTGCACGCGGCGCTCTCCAGTTGCGCGCCGGGCATCCTGGTCACCAATATCGACAATGGGTATGGCGCCGCCTGCGCCGCGCTTCGGATTTTGAGGGCTGCGCGCCAAACACCACCGGCCGTTGCCTAGCGCCTACTCGGCCACCGCCGCTTCCGCCGCCTCGGCCCGATAGAGCGGCACCACGTAGGGCCCCTCGGGAACCACGGCGATGCGCGTGTCTTTGTGGCGGGCCACGCTCTGGCGCACCGCTTCCTCGACCGAGGAAATGATCTCGACCCCGGTCAGCGCCCGCTCTTCGGGCGTCAGCGCCTTGGTGTAGAGCTGGATGCGCCCCACCCGCATGGCCTTGATCTGGTATTCGGTCTGCCACTCGTCGACGGCGGCGTGGCTCTTGCCGAACAGGCCCTCGATGAAGCCGTCCTCACCCTTTTCGATCAGCTCCTTCTGGGCCGCCAGGTATTCCTTCGAACCGAAGCCCTCGGAAATCTCGGACACCATAATGATGTCGCCGCCCGGCTTCAGGATGTCGATGGGCGATACCATGCCCTTGACCGTCTGGTAATAGGTGCGATCCAGCGGATAGCCGGCGCTGCTGCTGAGCACGGTGGAGAAGCGCTCCGGCACGTGGACCACGGCGTAGCGGTTGATGAAATCGACCGCCTTGAGGTGGCTCTGGGCGATCTCGCCGAAGTTGACGAAGGACAGCCGCCGAAACTCGTCGATGACGGTATTGACGGCATAGGCGCCGCCCAGCAGCTTGACCACCTCCAGCTGCTCTTCGTGCAGCGGGTTTCCCTCCAGCACCAAGTTGGCGGCGTTGGGGTGCTCCATGAAGGGCGCGGTGTGCAGCGTGGTGATGGTCTCGGCGTGGGCGACGCCGGGGGTGATCACCTTGCGCCCGCCCGAGAAGCCGGCCATGAAATGCGGTTCGACCAGGCCGGTGGCGATGCGCAGGTCGGCCTCGACGAAGCGCCTGTCCAGGCGCACCACCGTTCCGCGCGTGGTCTTGCCGAGGAATACGTGGTCGGCGTCGTTGCGGGCGAAGTGATTTTCGACGCGCACCGTTTCCATGACCCAGGAATCGCCCACCAGCTCGGCCAGTTCGGCGCCCTCGTTGGGGCGGTGCAGACCGGTGGCGACGAGGACGCGGATGTTCTTTGCGCTCATGCCGGCGTCGAGCAGCGTGCGCAGCAGGACCGGCAGCACCGTGCCGTTGGGCACCGGCCGGGTGATGTCGCAGATCAGGATGCAGGCGGTCCCGGCCTTCTTGGCCAGTTCGGCCAACGGCGCGCATCCCACCGGGTTGGCCACTGCCGCCACCGTGGCGCCGACGGGGTCCGGCGCCGCCGGCATTTCCGGCTTGCGGATGACGGTTACCCGCCAGGTGTCGTCCAGTTCGACGGGCATCGTTCCCCGCCCGTAATTCATGTCGATCCGCATGGTCCCTTTCCGCTTCTTTTATGCCGCGTTCCGGCGCCCGAGGGCGCGCGTACCATAACGCACCCGGCGGCGGTCATCCAGGTGCTTCGACCCTCCATAGATGGGAATAACCTGGCTGCATTTCCCGTTTTCGTTCGGCCGGGGTTGCCGGGCGCCGCCGAATTTGAAAGAGTCGGCAAAACTGCCTAGATGATACGGGCGGCTGGATGACGAACCTCTACGCCGATCGGAAGCGAACGCCATGAGCGAATCTCAGAACACGGAAATTCAGGAATCCCGGCGGCCGCGACCGCAGGATGTCAGCTACGACCTGGACCGGGCGCTTTCGGCGGTGGTTTCGGTGCGCGCCGAAATACCCGACGACGCCTTCACCGCCGGCATCCTGGGAACCGAGCGGGCCGGCAACGGCGTCGTCATCGACGACGGCGGCCTGGTGCTGACCATAGGCTATCTGATCACCGAGGCGGAATCGGTGTGGTTGATGGGGACGGACGGCCAGGCGACCCAGGGCCATGTGGTGGCCTACGATCAGCAGACCGGCTTCGGCCTGGTACAGGCATTGGAAGATCTGCGGTTGCCGTCTCTGCCCATCGGTTCGGCGGCGGCGGTCGACGTCGGTGAGCCGGTGGTGTTCGCCGGCTTCGGCGGCCGGCCGTACGCCACGCAGGCCTCGGTCGTCGCCAAGCGCGAGTTTGCCGGCTATTGGGAGTACGTCCTCGACGAGGCGCTGTTCACGGCGCCGGCGCACCCCAACTGGGGCGGCGGCGCGCTGATCGACGGCCAGGGCCGGCTGGCCGGCATCGGGTCGCTGTTCGTGCAGTTGCCGCAGGCCGGCAAGGGGGCGATCGAGGGCAACATGGTGGTGCCCATCGATCTGCTGGCGCCCATTCGCGACGAACTGCTGCGTTTCGGCAGGACGACGACGCCGCCGCGTCCGTGGCTTGGCATCTACGTCGCCGACGCCGAGGAGCAGTTCGTCATCGTCGGCATCGCCGAGGACGGCCCGGCCGACAAGGCCGGCGTCGAGGTGGGCGATCGTATCGTCGAGGTGGATGGCCGGCCGGTCGACAGCCTGGCGAATTTGTTTCGCAGCGTGTGGTCGATGGGCGCGGCCGGTGTCGAGGTGCCCCTGACCCTGTGGCGCGAGGGCGAGGTGATCATGCTCGGCGTCCGATCGATCGATTGCAACCTCCTCCTCAAACGGCCGCGGCTGCATTGACGGCGCCTTTCGCCGGTTTGCCGGGCCGCCTGTGGCTTGCCCTGGCGGTGGCGGCGACATGGGGCATGGCGCCGGCGGCGGCACCCGCCCAGGCCATCGACGGTATCCCCTTCGTGATCGACGGCGATACCCTGGGCTTTGGCGAAACGCGGGTCAGGCTCTATGGCATCGACGCGCCGGAGGCCGAGCAGACCTGTCCCCTTCTCGGCAGCGAGGCGCCCATCGGCGCCTGGGCGGTGCAGACGTTGCACCGCCTGATCGGCCGCCACGAGGTGACCTGCCATCCGCTGTCCCGTCCGGCCCAGGGCCATGTGGCGGCGAAATGCCGCACGACGGCCATCGCCGACCTCGGCCGCGCCATGGTGATGGCGGGCTTCGCCTGGGATTTCAAGCGCCAGGGCCATGGCATCTATGCCGACGACGAGGCTGCCGCGCGCACCCAGCGGCTGGGTGTGTGGGCCGGCGAAGGCGAGTGCCAGCCGCCGTGGGATTGGCGGCGGCGCTAGGCTTGCGTTGACCCTGAGGCTGCCCCGTCGGTGCGCAGGCCCACCCCGGTCAGGAAAATTTCGACCGACCGGTTGACATGCTTCTCCAGATCTTCCCGCGACATCCCGCTGGTCGGCGAGATCAGGCGCCGCAGCAGGATGTTGCCGATCAGCAAGCCGGTGAAAGCGCGGGCCGCTTCCTGCGGATGATCGATGCGCAATTTGCCGGCCTCGGCCAGTTCGAGGAGATACTCGGCGGTGCGCTCGATGACGCTGTCAGGACCGCGGCGCAGCACAAACTTGCCTATTTCCGGAAATTTGCTGCCTTCCGCGATGAGGATGCGAAGAACGGCCATCGTCTCCTCGTCCATCAGGCCCTCGACGAAACGCAATCCCATCCGCTTGAGCGCCACGTCGGGTGCCATCGAGGAGTCCGGACGCAACGCCGCCAGATCCGACAGCAACCGGTCGCTCTGCTCCACCGTTACCGCCCGCAGCAGCCCCTCCTTGTCGCCGAAGTACTCGTAGAGCGAGGTTCTTGATCCGCCGGCCTCGTTCACCAGATCGGCCAGCGTCGTCGCCTCGAACCCCTTCTCGTCGAACAGGCGGATCGCCGCTTCCAGCAGCCGCCTGCGCCGCGCCTGGCCGCGCGGGCCAATCTTCGGTTCCGGCAATGCTTCGGCTTTTTCCATTTTCGACCCCTTGACCTCTTCAACCTCGAGGTATATGTACTGCACAGTACAGCCCTGTCAAGCGACGGACGCTTGGCGGAAGGGCCGCCGGCCGGAGAAGGTCGACGAAAGCGCCGAGTTCCCGAGGGCCGCGCCCCCGATTGCCTGGAAAATAAGATGACGATATCCGCAACGCACGCATCCCTGTTGGCCGCCTTTTTCAGCCTAAGCCTGGCCGCCTGCGACAGCCAGACGCAGGCGTCGGCGCCGGCGCAACAGCCCCGTCCGGTGGAAGTCTCCGTCGTGACGCTCGAGAAGCAGGCGGTGCCGATCACCGTGGAACTGCCCGGCCGCACGTCGGCCTTCCGCATTTCCGAGGTCAGGCCGCAGGTGACCGGTATCGTCAAGAAGCGGCTGTTCGAAGAGGGCAGCGTGGTTGCCGCCGGCCAGACGCTCTATCAGATCGACGCCGCGCCCTATGAGGCCAGCCTGGCCAGCGCCAGGGCCGAGGCCCAGCGGGCGGAAGCCACGCTGGTGGCGGCACGCTCCAAGGCCGAACGCTACAACAAGCTGGTGACCGTCGACGCGGTCAGCCGCCAGAACCACGACGACGCCATCGCCGCCCTCAAGCAGGGCGAGGCCCAGGTGGCGGCGGCCAAGGCGGCGGTCGAGGCGGCGGCCATCAACCTCGCCTACACCAACGTCAAGTCCCCGATCTCGGGGCGCATCGGCAAGTCGGCGATCACCGAGGGGGCGCTCGTTACCGCCAACCAGGCGGCCGCGCTGGCCGTCGTCCAGCAGCTCGATCCGATCTACGTCGACGTGACCGAGGCGGCCGCCGATCTGCTGCGCATGCGCAGGGACATCGCCGAGGGCCGGCTGACGGCGACGGCGGACCACGCGCCGGTGACGCTGCTGATCGGCGACGAGATCTACCAGCGGACGGGCACGCTGAAATTCTCCGACGTCACCGTCGACCAGGGGACGGGAACGGTTCAGTTGCGGGCGGTCTTCCCCAACCAGGACGGCGTTCTGCTGCCCGGCCTTTTCGTCAAGGCGCGCATCGAGCAGGGGGTGCGCCAGGACGCCATCGTGGTGCCGCAGCGGGCGGTGAGCCGGTCGACCGACGGCAAGCCGCTGGTGTGGGTGGTGGGCGCCGACGACACCGTTTCGCCCCGTCCCGTCGAAATCGAACGGATTCTCGAGAACGACTGGCTGATTTCGGCCGGCCTCGAGGACGGCGAGCGCGTCGTCGTCGAGGGCTTCCAGAAGATCAGGCCCGGCAGCCATGTGACCGCCGTTCCCATGACCCCGAAAGTGGCCGCCGGATCGGCCGCCGAGGCTTCGCGTTCCCGCTGAGGATCAGCCGACCATGTCGAAATTCTTCATCGACCGCCCGGTCTTTGCCTGGGTGATCGCCATCACGATCATGCTGGCCGGCGCGCTGTCGATTCTGCGCCTGCCGGTCGAGCAGTATCCGCAGATCGCCCCGCCGGCCGTGTCCATCAGCGCCAGCTATCCTGGCGCCTCGGCCAAGGTCGTCGAGGACAGCGTTACCCAGGTCATCGAGCAGAAGATGACCGGCATCGACCACCTGCGCTACATGGCCTCGACCAGCGACTCGACGGGCAACGTCTCCATCACGTTGACCTTCGAGCCGGAAGCCGATCCCGACATCGCCCAGGTCCAGGTGCAGAACAAACTGCAATTGGCGACGCCGCTGCTGCCGCAGGAAGTTCAGGATCGCGGCCTGACGGTGACCAAGTCGACCATGGACTTCCTGATGGTGGCCGGGTTCGTGTCCCGGGACGGCAGCATGTCGCAGGACGACATCGCCGACTACATCGCCACCAACCTTCAGGAAACCATGAGCCGGGTCACCGGCGTCGGCGATGTCCAGCTGTTCGGCATGCCGAAGGCTATGCGCATCTGGCTGGACCCGGACAAGCTGAACAGCCGCCAGATGACGGTGACCGACGTGCTGTCGGCGATCCAGGCGGAGAACGTCCAGGTCTCGGCCGGCGAGTTCGGCGGCGCGCCGGCGGTGCCGGGCCAGCAGCTCAACGCCACCATCGTCGCCCAGACCCGGATGCAGACGGCCGAGGAATTCGGCGGCATCCTGTTGCGCGTCAACCCCGACGGCTCGCAGGTCCGCCTGCGCGACATCGCGCGCATCGAGGTGGGTGCGGAGCGCTACGAATTCGTCGTCCGCTACAACGGCCAGCCGGCCGCCGGCCTGGGCATCAAGCTGGCGACCGGCGCCAACGCGCTCGACACCGCCGATGTCGTGAAGGCCAAGCTGGCCGAACTGTCGGTCTTCTTCCCCCAGGGACTGGAGCTTTTCTACCCTTACGATTCGACGCCCTACGTCAAGCTGTCGATCGAGGGCGTGGTCGAGACGCTCGTCGAGGCGATCGGCCTGGTCTTCCTGGTGATGTTGCTGTTCCTGCAGAATTTCCGGGCGACGCTGATTCCGACCATCGCGGTGCCGGTGGTGCTGCTCGGCACCTTCGGCATTCTTTCCGCTTTCGGTTTCACCATCAATACGCTGACCATGTTCGCCATGGTGCTGGCCATCGGCCTTTTGGTCGACGACGCCATCGTCGTCGTCGAGAACGTCGAGCGCGTGATGCACGAGGAGGGGTTGCCCCCCCGCGAGGCCACCCGCCGCTCGATGGGCCAGATCACCGGTGCCCTGATCGGCATCGCGCTCGTGTTGTCGGCGGTGTTCGTACCGATGGCCTTCTTCGGCGGCTCGGCCGGCGCCATCTACCGGCAGTTCTCGATCACCGTCGTCTCGGCCATGATCCTCTCCGTGGTGGTCGCCCTGATCCTGACGCCAGCGATGTGCGCGACCATCCTCAAACCCGTCACCAAGCAGCACGGGCTATCGGGAGGCCGCTTCTTCGGATGGTTCAACCGCGGTTTCGACGCCAGCCGCGGGGCCTATCAGCGGGGCGTGCGGGGTTCGCTCTCCCGTCTCGGCCGCTATGGCATCGCCTATGTCCTGATTCTCGCCGGCCTGGGGGTTCTGTTCGCCCGGCTGCCGTCGTCCTTCCTGCCGACCGAAGACCGCGGCCAGCTTTTCATGCTGCTGTCCTCGCCGCCCGGCGCCACGCAGGAGCGGACCCGCGAGACGACGGAGAAGGTGCGCGACTACTTCCTGCACGACGAAGCGGAAAACGTCAAGGCGGTCTTCACCATCAACGGGTTCAGCTTCGTCGGCCGCGGCCAGAATCAGGCCATGGCCTTCGTCAAGCTGAAGGATTGGGCCGTGCGCGAAGGGCCCGGCCAGTCCGCCGAGGCGATCGCCGGGCGGGCCATGCGGACGCTCTCCACGCTCAAGGACGCCATGGTCTTCACCATTCTGCCGCCCTCGGTGCCGGGGCTGGGCAACGCCAGCGGCTTCGACCTTCAGCTTGTCGATCGGGCCGGGCTCGGCCACGCGGCGCTGCTCGCCGCGCGAAACCAGCTGCTGGGGACGGCGGCGCAGAACCCCAAGGTCGCCGGCGTCCGTCCGAACGGCCTGGAAGACACCGCGCAGTACCGCCTCGAGGTCGACCGCGAAAAGGCCCGCGCCCTCGGCCTGTCGCTGACCGAGGTCAACGAGACGCTGTCGGCCGCCTGGGGCGGCTCCTATGTCAACGACTTCATCCATAACGGCCGCGTGAAGAAGGTCTACGTGCAGGCCGACGCGCCGTTCCGCATGCTGCCCAGCGACGTCGACCGCTGGTATGTGCGCAACGCCGCCGGCGGCATGGTGCCGTTCTCCTCCTTCGCCAGCGCCGAATGGACGTCGGGTTCGCCCAAGCTGGAGCGCTACAACGGCAGCCCCTCGATGAACATCCAGGGTGCCGCCGCCCCCGGCGTCAGCTCGGGCGAGGCGATGGCCGCCATGGAAGAGATGGCGGCAAAGCTGCCCCCGGGCATCGGCTATGAATGGACCGGGATCTCGTTCGAGGAGCGGCTGACGGGGTCGCAGGCCCCGGCCCTCTACGCCATCTCGATCCTGGTGGTTTTCCTAAGCCTCGCCGCCCTCTACGAAAGCTGGTCGGTGCCGGCGGCGGTCATGCTGGTGGTGCCGCTGGGGATCGTCGGCGCGGTTGCCGCCGTGACGCTGCGCGGTCTGCCCAACGACATCTATTTCCAGGTTGGCCTGCTGACCACCATCGGGCTGTCGGCAAAGAACGCCATTCTTATCGTGGAGTTCGCCAAGCAACTCTACGAGGAGGGCATGAGCCTGATCGACGCCGTCGTCGAGGCGTCCAGGCTGCGCCTGCGGCCGATCATCATGACGTCGATGGCCTTCATCTTCGGCGTGGCGCCGCTGGCCATCGCCACCGGGGCGGGTGCCGAAAGCCAGAACGCCATCGGGGTCGGCGTTCTTGGCGGCATGATCACCGCCACGGCCCTGGCGATCTTCTTCGTGCCCATCTTCTTCTTCGTGATCTATCGCCTGTTCGGGCGGAAGAAACGCGTCGAAGGCGCGGATCGCGGGCCTGCGGGAATCGCCGACGCCGGACCATCGATTCCATGACGCGCGGGGCGGCGATCCCGCCCCCCTCTCCCGGCGTCGGTCTTGCCCTCACTTCCCTGCCGCCGCATGGCCGTCGGCCCGGATTGGCGCCGGCGCACTGCGCAATATTCTCGCAACAAAGAGGCTCTCGGCGCGCTGCCGGCGGGAGAATTTTGAAATAAAATTGTTGAATATTTTGACTTTTTATAAAAAAATTATTATCATAAGGATGTGTGATTTATCGAAATATAAAAAATTTATGAATAGTGATACGCCGCGAGGAAATAATGACGGATTCAAACATTGAAAAACCCAGCGAGAATGCGGGTTCATTTAACGGAAAATTCTGGCTGATGATGGCCGGAATGGTCGCGATTATTGCCCTTGGCGGCATTTTCTTCAGCTGACGGCCCGCCCCTCGCGGGGCGTCAAGCCCTCGACACCGGAACGACGGCACGTCCGGGTCCGGGCCCATGAAAGGATCTCCCCTGATGAACAAAGAAAACCTCAAGATATTCGCTCAAGGCATTGCCGCCGGGGGTGTCGTGGTGGCGATCGGCATGTTCTGGAGTGGCATGGCGGTCACCGCCGGTTCGGCCGAGACCATGGCGCGGACCCAGGCGGAGACGGCTGTCGTCGACCAACTGGCGCCCATCTGCCTGGCCCAGTTTGGGCTGGCCGCAAACAATCAACAGCTCCAAAAGGACCTGGCGGCCAAGGAAAGCTGGAATCGGGCGGATTTCGTCAAGGCCGGCGGCTGGGCGACGATGCCCGGCAGCACGACGCCGCGTGACGACATCGCCCGGTCCTGCGCCGAAATGATCATCAAGACCGGCGCCTAGTCTGCGCGGTCCGGTCCCACGGTTTCCACATTGCGGAAACCGTGGCTTTTTCGTCGGTGAATTCCGGGTGAAGCCGGCCCGGGCGGCCGGTTAGAGAGAGGTTTGCGCTTTCCGGAGCCCAGTCCCGCAATCTCCGCATAACACGTATGGGTAATTTTCTGTCATACCGTCGCCATCCCAAACGAGCCAACCGGGGGAACGGTTATGAAGCACATCATCGAGCTGGTCGCCTTCTTCAAGCTTTCCACGATTTCCTGCATGGTTGGCCTGATTCTCGTCTGACCTCTGCGCCGGAGGCAGCCCACGGCCGAAGCAGCCGCAACGCCTGGGTGCCTCCTTTGTTGTAGAACGCCCTAAAAATCCCTTTCCCATTCGGCGTCAGCGCCGTTCGAGCAGCCCGTGCTTGCGCAACCGGTTGCGCAGCTGGTCGTAGCTGAGCCCGAGATGCCGTGCCGCCACCCTCTGGTTGAAGCGGGCGGCGCCAAGCGCCTCTTCAAGCAGACGCTTCTCCGTGCGGCCCAATTCGGCCCGCAGGTCCAGCCGTGCCGGCACCGGCGCGGCTTCGGCCGCTGCGGTGGCGCCCGGCGGTTTTTCCGACGCCGGCCGGAAAGGCGAGGCGAAGGGGTCGAACGGGATGGCATCGATGGGCGCTTCCTCGTCCGCCCAGCGATAGACGGCACGTTCGGCCGCATTCTTGATCTCGCGCACGTTGCCTGGCCAGGGATGACCCATCAGGGCGGCCATTGCCCGCTCCGAAAAGCCGGGGAAGGCCTGCCAGCCCAGCTCGCGGGCCATGGCCTGCCCGAAATGGTCGGCCAGCACGGGGATATCCTCGCGGCGCGCCCTGAGCGGCGGTACCGTGATCACCTCGAAGGACAGGCGATCCAGCAGGTCGAGACGGAAGCCTCCGGCCGCGGCTTCGGCCGGCAGGTCGACATTGGTGGCCGCGATGACGCGAACGTCGACATGAAGCGTCGCGCTGGCGCCGACGCGCTCCAGCTCGCCGTACTCGACGATGCGCAGGATCTTCTCCTGGGCCGCCATGCTGGCGTTGGCGATTTCGTCCATGAACAGCGACCCGCCGTCGGCCCGCTCGAAGCGTCCGGCCCGGCGCCGCGCGGCGCCGGTGAAGGCTCCCGCCTCGTGGCCGAAGAGTTCGGTCTCGAGCAACGTTTCGGGAAGCGCCGCGCAGTTGACCTTGATCAGCGGCTTGTCCCAGCGCCCCGACAGGAAATGCAAGCGCTGGGCGATCAGCTCCTTGCCGGTACCGCGCTCGCCGATGACCAGCACCGGGCGCTCCAGCGCCGCCGCCCGCGACGTGAGTTCCATCACCTCGAGGAAAGCGGGGGACTGGCCGATCAGTGCCGGCAGGTCGCGCGGGGCATCCATGCGGAAATCATACCGATAAATGGCGCAAAACACCAATAGATGGTTTTTTGCACGAATGCCCGACTAGCCTCTACCCAAAAAATTCCTTTCATTCCAAGGGATTGTTCGGTTCTCGCCGATTGGCACGATCCCTGCTCATGGAGAGGAACAGAGACCACCAGCCGACAGAGGAAGGCAATTCCATGGGTATCTTTTCGCGCCTCACCGACATCATCAATTCGAACGTCAACGGCATCCTGGATCGCGCCGAGGACCCGGAGAAGATCATCCGCCTGATCATTCAGGAGATGGAGGAGACGCTGGTCGAGGTGCGCGCCACCGCCGCCCACTCCATCGCCGAGAAGAAGGAAATCCAGCGCAGCCTGTCGCGCTACGAGGACGCCCAGGCCGAATGGGCGCGCAAGGCCGAGGTGGCGCTGGCCAAGGACCGCGAGGATCTCGCCAAGGCGGCGCTGGGCGAAAAGGCCAAGCTGGCCGATACCGCCGCCGCGCTCACGGCCGAAATCGCCTCCCTCGACGACGCCCTGGCCCGCAGTCATGACGACATCGTCAAACTGCAGGACAAGCTGCGCGAGGCCAAGGCCAAGCAGAAGTCGATCGCGGCGCGCCACGAGACGGCCTCGTCCCGGCTACGCGTGCGCCGGCAGCTTTACGACGGCAAGATCGAGGACGCCTTCGCCCGCTTCGAGACCATGGAAAAGCGCCTTGACGCCACCGAGGGAGAGGTCGAGGCTTTCGACCTGGGCCGGACCCGGTCGCTGAAGGACGAGATCGCCGAGTTGGAAACCGAAAGCGCGGTCGAGGAAGAACTGGCGGCGCTGAAGGCGCGCCTCGCCAAGCGCCGGGGTTCGAAGGATTGAGCGGGAGACCCCGATGTTCCTGGACTTCATCCACACGCCGTTGATCGTCTTCCTGGTGATCGTGGCGCCGCTGTGGCTCATCATCCATTACAGCACGCGCTGGCGCTCGACGCGGGCGCTGTCGGCCGACGACGAGAAGATCCTGGCCGACCTGTGGGAGAGCGTCCCCAAGATGGAAGGCCGCATCAAGAATCTCGAGCGCATCCTCGACGCCGAAGTCCCCCACTGGAGGGAACAGCTATGACCCGCCATGACTTTCACGACATTCGCCATCGCGCGGCGAGATTGCGCCGCTGGCCGGGAGCCATCGTTCTCGGCGTCTGCGCGGCGGTGGCGACGCGCTTTGGCGTCGGCGCCTGGTGGGTGCGCGCCGCGGTGTTGCTGGCCCTGCTCTGGGCGCCGGTCACCACCGTGCTTCTCTATCTGCTGGCCGCCGTTCTGTTGGCCCGCAATCCGGCCTGGCGGTGGCCGGCATGAGATCGTGTCGTCCCCCCTTCGGCGGGCGGTGGCGCCACCGCCATGGCTGGGCGCCGTGGGAAGCGGGCGACGCCGGCCGTCCCAGCCCCAACCGGCTCTATCGCAATCTCGACACCGCGATGGTCAAGGGCGTCTGCGCCGGCGTCGCCGACTATTTCGGCATCTCGCCCTGGCTGGTGCGCATCGGCACGCTGATCCTGTTGTTCAGTTTTACGGTGCCGACGATCATCGTCTACTTCGTCCTCGTCAAGATGGTGCCGCCGCGCCCGGCCGGGCTGTATGAAACCTCCGAGGAGGAAGCGTTCTGGACCCGCGTGCGGGTCGAGCCGGCGGGCATGGTCTCCAACCTGCGCCGCCAGTTCCGGGACATGGAGAAGCGCTTGCGCGACCTCGAAACCTACGTCACATCGCGCGAATTCGGGCTGGATCGCGAAATCAAGGACCTTTAGCCGCGTTTAGCGGCCGCCGCCGAAAATTTGGCGCAACAGATCCGTCGTGCGGGCGGCCGGGTTGTCGCGGATGGACGCCTCCTCCTTGGCGACATAGTGGAAGATGCCGTCAAGACCCTTGTCGACGACATGGCCGGAAATATCCGCCTTGACGTCGGGGACGAGCGGGATGGCGCTGTAGCGCCCCATCATGCTGTCGTAGGCCTTAACGGCACCTGCCTGTGCCATGGCGTCGTCGACCAGGGGCTTCATGCGTTGGCTCAGGGCCGGCGTCATCTTGCCGCGGAAGTACTGGGTGGCGGCGTCCTTGGGGCCGTTAAAAATGCGCTGCGCGTCATCGAGGCTCATGTCCCGGATGGCATCCCACAACAGCGGCTTGGCCTCGGCGGCGGCGATCTCGGCGGCGCGGTTCATGCGGTTTTCAAGGTCGTCGGCCATGCCCGCCATGCCGACCTTGCGCAACCAACCCTGCACCGTCTGCAATTGTGCGGGCAGGGGGATATGAATGGCCGGATCACGGTTGAACCCGTCGACAGCGCCGACCTTTGCGACCACTCGCTCGACGCCGACGTGCAGGGCTTCCTTGAGCCCGGCGGCGATGTCACCGGTCTGCTGTGTGCTGCCCTGGCTGCCGCCGAGGCGGTCGAGCAGGCCACGCGCGGCGCCCGTGATGTCGCCCTGCGTGGCGGCCGGGCCAGCCCCAAGCAGGATTGCCGCTGCCACGCAGCCAGCGATTGCGCGTTTGGCCATGGCCGATGTCCCTCCTAGGTTTTGTGCATCGCAAAGGATAGGCCCGATGGCAGTTTGGGGAAAGCGGCAACCCCTCTGTCGCCGCTGCTGGTTATCGGAAAAAAAGCGCCATGGGAGGCATGAATTGAATTCAATATGCTCGACGGCCACTGCCTTGCGCCGGCGCCGGTGGAGAATTTGAGAGATAAAATGTTGTAAAAAAAAGAAAAAATAACGAGTCTATTTCATCACGTGGAATAAGCGATCTTGAAAAAATGAATTCATAATGCACTTATTGGAAGCGATGTTCCTTGCTGCGTCCGGTCGGGCGCACCGATGCGAGGGACCGCCCATTGATCACGGAGCGTGCGATGCAGAACAGTTATCAAGCCGGCCGGCATTTCCTGCAGATCCCGGGGCCGTCCAACGTGCCCGACCGCATCCTGCGGGCGATGGCGAAACCGACCATCAGCCACCGCGACCCGGAATTCCAGCGGCTCGGCCGCGACATCCTCGATCGCGTGCGCCAGGTCTTCAAGACCGATCAGCCGGTGATCATCTATCCGTCCTCGGGTACGGGGGCGTGGGAAGCCGCGCTGACCAACACGCTTTCGGCTGGCGACAGGGTCCTGATGTTCGAGACCGGCCATTTCTCCATGCTGTGGGAGAAGATGGCCCGCAAGATCGGTCTTGACGTCGACTATGTGGCGGGCGACTGGCGCCACGGCGCCGATCCCGATGTCGTCGAGGCCAAGTTGGCCGAGGATCGCGCCCACAAGATCAAGGCCGTCTGCGTGGTGCACAACGAAACCTCGACCGGTGTCGCGTCACGGGTGGCCGAGGTACGCCAAGCGATGGACCGCGCCAAGCATCCGGCGCTACTGCTGGTCGACACCATTTCGTCCCTGGCCTCGCTCGATTACAGGCACGACGAATGGGGCGTCGACGTCACCGTCGCCTGTTCGCAGAAGGGCCTGATGCTGCCCCCCGGCCTCGGCTTCAATGCCATCAGCCAAAAGGCGCTGGCGGCCTCGAAGAAGGCGGGATTGATGCATTCCTACTGGAACTGGGAAGACATGCTGGCGTCCAACAAGACCGGCTTTTTCCCTTACACCCCGGCCACCAACCTGCTCTACGGCCTCAGGGAAGCCATCGATATGCTGCTGGAGGAGGGCTTGGAGAACGTCTTCGCCCGCCACGCCCGGCACGGCGAGGCGACGCGGCGCGCGGTCAGGGCCTGGGGCCTGGAGATCCAGTGTCTGGACGAGCGTGAATACAGCGGCGTGCTGACTGCCGTGCGTATGCCTGAGGGCCACAACGCCGATGCCTTCCGCACGGCGGTGCTCGAGCATTTCAACATGTCCTTGGGCAACGGCCTCAGCAAGCTGCAGGGCAAGGTCTTCCGCATCGGCCATCTCGGCGACTTCAACGACCTGACCCTGATGGGCACCCTCTCCGGGGTCGAGATGGGCCTCGTGGTGGCCGGCGTGCCCCACACCAAGGGCGGGACTCAAGCCGCCCTCGATTACCTGGCGAAAGCCTGACGTCTAAACGATGCGCGCGGCTCCTGGGCCGCGCCGCATCTCCCGCCACGACGAACATTCCGCCGCCCGCCCAGTCAGCGGAAGTCTTCCCTGTCGACATTGCAGAAGTTGCGATTGCGCCGCGACCTGGCTTGTGCTAAGTTCATCTTAATGAACATGTTCATTCTAATGAACGGATAAGAAATTGACGCGACAGGGACAGGGGGAGGCGAACGTGCCTCCGACATCGTTTTTCCATCTTGAGCACAGCGTCCCTGTGCGCCGGCCGCGCCACGCGCGCAAGCCGGCCCATTCCGT
Organism: Shumkonia mesophila; assembly: GCF_026163695.1. Taxonomy (NCBI): domain Bacteria; kingdom Pseudomonadati; phylum Pseudomonadota; class Alphaproteobacteria; order Rhodospirillales; family Shumkoniaceae; genus Shumkonia; species Shumkonia mesophila. The sequence continues at coordinate 133,927 of NZ_JAOTID010000007.1, forward strand.
TTCCTTGCGCAAAGACCCAGTAGCGAACCGGTAAAGACAAATAAGGAGCCTTCACATGAAGCATACCCGTCTGCTTACCTGCGCCGTCGCCGGCGCCATTGCGCTGGCCGTTCCCGCCGGCGTCCTGGCGGCGGAATTCCCGTCCCGCGGCATCGAATTCGTCGCCGGCTACACGCCGGGCGGCGGCCACGACATCATGCTGCGTACCATGCAGAAGATCATCCAGGAGGAGAAGATCATCGCCGTGCCGATCATGGTGGTGAACAAACCGGGTGGCGCAGGCGCGGTGTCGCTGGGCTACCTCAACGGCCACAAGGGTGACGGCCATTTCCTGATGGCCTCGACGTCGTCCTTCATCACGACGCCGCTGACCTCCAACATCGGCCTCAACTACAAGAACTACACCCCGATCGCCCGCCTGGGCATCGACCCCGAGCTGCTGCTGGTGAACGCCAACTCGCCCCTGAAATCGCTGAAGGATATTGCGGCGTCCGCCAAGGTGCTGAACGTCGGCGGTACCGGCAAGGGCGGCATCGAGCAGATCGTTACCATCCAGTTCGCCAAGGCGCTGGGCAAGAAGCTGAACTACATCCCCTTCCAGAGCGACGGTGAAGTGGTCACCGCCCTGCTCAGCAACCAAGTCGATTTCATCGTCAGCAATCCGGGCTCTGCCGGCGACTTCATCACCACCAAGCAGTTCACGGCGCTCGGCATCACCACCGAGAAGCGCGCCCAGACGCTGCCGGACGTCCCGACCTTCAAGGAGCAGGGCTACGACATCACGTTGAGCCTGTTCCGCGGCGTGGTTGCCGCCGGAGACATCGGCCCGGCCGAGAAGAAGTACCTGGCCGACATGATGAAAAAGCTGAGCGACTCGCCGGCGTGGAAGACGACGTACCTTGAAAAGAACCGCGTCGAGCCGGCCTTCCTCGGCCCCGATGAATACGCGGCCTTCCTGGCGAAGATGAACGAGGTCTATCGGGCGTCGATGACCGAACTCGGAATCATCAAGTAGTCAGGCATTCCCTATACGCAGCCGTGCGGAGAGCTCCATGAAGATGTCCGAAATCATCCTTCTGGCAGGACTGACCGTGTTTTCCCTGGTCCTGCTGGGGAGCAGCCTGGAGATGCCGTATTCCACCGAAGAGACCTTCGGCCCCGGGTTCCTGCCTTTGAACCTGGCGGTGGCCCTTCTGGGGCTGGTGGGAATTTTGGCGCTCAGGGCCGTGCTGGCCGCCCGACGGGCCGGCCAGCACGCTTCGCCGGCCGCGGAGGGGGCGAAACCAGCCCCCTCGGCGGTGGCCCGGCCCGCCGTCCTCATCGCCGTCATGGGAACGGTGGGGATCGGCATCCTGGCCATGAAATATGTCGGCGTCCTGCCGGCCCTGACCGTCCTGATGGCGGTCATCTCGTGGCGTTTCACCGGCCATTCGCCGGCCAAGGCGACGGCCGTCAGCCTGGTCACCGTGGCGTCCATCTACGCCATCTTCGACCTGTGGCTGGGCATTCCGCTGATCCAGTCGTCCATGGCCCTGTGACGTTTTTTCGAGGAAAGCCATCATGTTAGAGTCATTGGTCCATCTGGCGGCCGGGATCGACAGCGTTCTGACCCCCTACAACCTGGCGGTGATCTTCGTGGCCGGCATGATCGGCACCATCGTCGGCGCCTTGCCGGGCCTGGGCCCGTCGTCGGGCATCGCGCTGATGCTGCCGCTGACCTTCGGCATGCCGCACATCGCCGGGCTGTGTCTGCTGACCGGCGTCTACCTGGGCACCATGTACGGCGGGCGCATCACCGCGATCCTCATCAACACCCCGGGCGACGCGCCGGCCATCATCACCGCCATCGAGGGCTACCCGATGATGCGCCAGGGGCGCGGCGGCAAGGCCCTCGGCATCTCGGCGCTGAGTTCCTTCGTCGGCGGCACCTTCGGTCTGCTCATCCTCATCTTCTTCGCGCCCATCGTCACCGAATACGCCATCTATCTGGGGGCGCCAGAATACTTCATGCTCATGGTGGTGGGCCTCAGTACCATCGTGCTGCTGGCCGGCGACAACGTGGTCAAGGCCCTCATCGTCACCCTTTTCGGCGCCCTGGTCAGTACCTTCGGCAGCGACTATGTGTCGGGCCACGTGCGCTTCGCCTTCCTGCCCGAACTGATCGAAGGCATCGACTTCGTCGCCATCATCATCGGCCTCTATGGTCTGAGCGAGGTGTTCCTCAACGTCGAGAAGAACATGGTGATGAACCTGGGCAAGCCCAGCTTCAAGGTTCGCGAATATGTTCCCGGCATGCGCGAGATCGGCGAGGCGTCGGCGCCGACCCTGCGCGGCTCGGTGATCGGTACCTTCATCGGCATCCTGCCCGGGGCCGGTGCCACGGTCGCCACCTTCCTGGCGTACGCCCTGGAGCGCAAGCTGTCGCGCCATCCCGAACAGTTCGGCCACGGGGCGATTGCCGGCTTGGCCAGCCCCGAAGCCTCGAACAACGCAGCCGTGCCGGGCGCCCTCATCCCGCTGATTACGCTGGGCATTCCCGGATCGGGCGGCACCGCCATCATGCTGGGCGCGCTGATCATCTTCGGCCTGCAGCCCGGGCCGCTCCTGATGATGCAGTCGGGCGACGTGGTATGGGCGATGATCGGCGGCCTGGTGGTCGGCAACGTCTTCCTGCTGTTTTCCAACGTCGTGCTGATCCCGCTGTTCATCAATCTGCTTCGCGTCATCCAGAATCATCTTTCGAGCGTGGTGGTCGGGCTGTGCCTGGTGGGCGCGTTTTCCTTGAACTACACCCTCTTCAATGTCTGGATCGTGCTGATCTTCGGCGTCGTGGGCTACCTGATGCACAAGCACAACTATCCCTCCGGGCCGTTCATCCTGGCGGTGGTGCTGACGCCGTTGGCGGAAAATTACTTCCGCCAATCCATCATGATCTCGCAGGGGTCGTGGGGCATCTTCATCGATCGTCCCATTTCCCTGACACTGGTCCTGCTCATGGCGGTGACCATCGTGATCGCCATCATGCAGAAACAGGGCCTGTTCAAGCGGCAGGCCAAGCCGGTGTCGTGACCCGGTGGCGAAGATCAGGAGTGTAGTGGCAGCGAACGGTTGATCCCATGGCAGCTCCCAGCGCGGTACGGATTCTCGAACTCATCGAATGGCTGGCGACGCAAAGCACGCCCGCGACCCTGGCGCACACCTGTCAGGCCCTCGACCTGCCGAAAAGCAGCACGCTGCTGCTGTTCAACGCCTTGGTCGAGGGCGGTTACGCAGAACGCGGCAGCGACGGACGCTATCGGCTGGTGCGCCTGCCGGGCGAACCGACGGGCGAGCGCCGGGCCTGGGGCACATTGCTGCGCGTCGCCGAACCCCACCTGCGCCGGGCCGTCGCCGAGGCCCGGGAAAGCGGCTTCGTCGCCGTGCTGACCGACGGCCTGTGCATCCGCTACCTCAACAAGCTGCTACCCGACCGCGAGATCCGCTACGACCGCGACATCACCAACGATCGCACGGCCCATCACGTGGCCAGCGGCCTGGCGATCCTTAGCGCCCTGCCGGAAGAACAGTTCGAACGGTACCTCTCCACGCTCGACGCCTCGGCCACCGGGGCGGACCATCCCGACCAGGTCCGGGCCCGCGTCGCCAAAGTGCGGGCCGATGGCTTCGCCATCAACCTGAAAGGGCGTGTCGATGGGGCGAGCGGCGTCGCCGCGCCGATCCTCGATGCCGACCGGCGGGCGATCGGGGCCATCAACCTGTCGGGTCCGACCGACCGGGTGGTCGGCAACGTCGATGCCGTTGCCCGGGTGGCCAAGCGGACGGCCGCCCAGGTGAGCGAGGAAATGGCTCGGCGGGCAACGGCCGTCCGCAAGCCGGCGAAACCCTAAATTCCGCGGCGGCCGGGACCGCTGCGGCTCTCTCTGCAAACGAGACCAACGACAAGAAAGACGAACGGAGCGACGATGTCCAAGCCGACCCATCCGACAGCCATTCAATTCGACGTCACGGCAAAGGGGCCGCTCGACGGCGTCAGAGTGCTCGACCTCTCGCGCCTGGTGGCCGGCAACATGCTGTCCCTGCAGTTGGGCGATTTCGGGGCCGACGTCATCAAGATCGAGCCGCCTGCCGGCGACCCGCTCCGCGACTGGCGGGAGGGCGGCAAGTCGCTGTTCTGGAAGACCTATGGCCGCAACAAGCGCTCCGTCCTCTTGAACCTGCGCCAGGATGCCGCCAAGGAGGCGCTGTTGCGCCTGGTCGAGACGGCCGACGTCTTCATCGAGAATTACCGTCCCGGCACGCTCGAACAGATGGCCCTGGGGCCGGACGTGCTGCACGCCCGCAACCCCCGGCTGATCATCGTGCGCGTCTCCGGCTTCGGCCAGACCGGTCCCTACGCGCACCTGCCCGGCTTTGGCACCCTCGTCGAGGCGATGAGCGGGTTCGCCTCGCGCAACGGCTTTGCCGACCGCGAGCCGGTGCTGCCGCCCCTCGCCCTGGCCGACATGATCGCCGGCATTTACGGCGCCTCGGCGACGGCCGTGGCGCTGCTGGCCCGCGACCGCGGCCTCGCCGAGGGCCAAGTGATCGACCTGTCGCTGCTGGAGCCGATGTTCTCGGTGCTGGGCCCCGAGGCCGCCATCTACCGGGCGACCGGCAAGGTGAAGGAACGGGTCGGCAGCGCGTCCAACACCAGCGCGCCGCGCAACGTCTATCGTTGCGCCGACGGCAAGTACGTGGCGCTTTCGGGCTCGATGCAGGTGGTGGCCAAGCGCATCTTCGAAGTGATCGGCCGGCCCGGGATGATCGCCGATCCGCGTTTCGACACCAACAGCCATCGCGTCCAGAACCGCGACCTGGTCGACGAGGCGGTCGGCGCCTGGTTCGCCACCAAGAGCCGCGACGAGGCGCTTGCCGCCATGCGCGAGGCGGGGGCCACCGTCGGTCCCGTCTACGCCATCGACGATGCCGTGAGCGACCCTCACTTCCGCGAGCGCGGCATCATCGTCGAGGTCGAGGACGCGGAACTGGGCAGCCTGCCGGTACACAACATCCTGCCCCGCCTGTCGGCGACGCCCGGGGTATGGCGGCGGCCGGCCCCGGACCTGGGGGAACATACCGAAGCCGTCCTCGGCGAGGCGGGAATCGAGGCCGCCCGCATCGCCGAGATCCTTGCCGGAGGCAAAGCCCCATGATGATGCGATCCCTCCTTTACGTCCCCGCCAGTTCCGAGCGCTTCGTCGCCAAAGCCCACGAACGTGGCGCCCATGCCATCATTCTCGATCTCGAAGACGGTGTCGCGCCGGCCGAGAAGACTGCGGCGCGCGCCGCGCTTGCCGCCGCCGTGCCGGCGGTCGGCCGCAACGGCGCCAAGGTGTTCGTGCGGATCAACGCGACAGCCGATCGGCTGGCCGCGGACGCCGAGGCGGCCTGCCGGGCCGGCGCCTTCGGCCTGTTCGTGCCGAAGACCCAAACCGCACAGCGCCTGGGCGAACTCGTTACCCTTCTGGAGTGCGTGGAGGGCGACTGCCGCCGCATGCCCACCGTATTGGTCCCCTTGCTGGAAGACCCCGGCGCCGTGCTCGACGCGCGGATCATCGTCGGCGCTCCCAGGGTGTTCGCCCTGATCTGCGGGACCGAGGACCTGGCGACGGCCCTGGGCGGCGAGCCGACGCCCGACGTCCTGCGTCTGCCCAAATTGATGGTGCACATGGCGGCCAAGGCGGCCGGGGTGCGCTCGTTCGGGATGCTTCGTTCGGTCGCCGACTACGCCGACACCGAGGCCATCGCGCTGGCGGCGAGGGAGGCGCGCAGCTTCGGCTTCGATGGCGCCACCTGCGTTCATCCCGGCGTGGTGGCGGTCCTCAACCGGGCGTTCGCGCCGACCGCCGATGAGGTCGCACGAGCGGAACGGATGGTCGATGCCGCCAAGGCGGCGTTCGCCGCCGGCATGGGGGCGTTCGTGTTCGAGGGCAAGATGGTCGACGAGCCCATCATCGCGCGGGCCCGCGCGCTTCTCGCCAGCCGGTAGCGCCTACGCGGCGATCCCCGACTTTTGGCGCTCGGCCGCCGCCGCGGTTGGCCGCAGAACCCGTTCGATATAGGCGGCGAGCCCATCCATGTCGGTGGCCTCGCCGCGCGCCGCCACCACCTGATCGGGGCGGATCAGCACCCAGCCCGGCCCGTCGAGGCGATAGCGTTTGCGCACCCGATGTCCGGGATCGCTTTGCGCATCGAGGCGCAGCACCTGCAAGCCGTCGCCGGCTCCCTCGGCGACGCCGCCGATCATGATCGGCTGGCCATCTTCGAACAGCAGCAGGCTGTGGCGCGGCGCCGAGAGGAACGGCCACAAGGTGTCACTCTTGCCGGTGAGGGGTTCGAGGAATGTGGCGTCGCACGCCCGGGCTCCGACGTCGGTGCGCCGGGGGCGGCTGGGTGGGGCGCCAAGCCGCACCAGCGGACCTTCGCGGTAGACGATCTCGGTTTCCGACAGTTCGACCTGCAGCTTGCGCTGCACCGCCGGCAGGTTGCCGAAAAGGCTGATGGCAATGTCCTTGACGAGGGTGCGCAGGGGGCTTGCCCCGAAGGCGACGTGCAGCTTTTGCGCCGCGGCGTCGACCACGGCGCGCGCAATCGGCCGGCGTTCGGCCTCGTAGCTGTCCAGCAGCAGGCCGCCATCGCCGCGGCCGGTGGCGGCATGGGCCAGCTTCCAACCCAGATTGACCGCGTCCTGGATGCCGGTGTTCATGCCCTGGCCGCCGGCCGGGGAATGGATGTGCGCGGCATCGCCGGCCAGGAAGCAGCGGCCGACCCGATAGCGTGCCGCCAGCCGCTCGTTGATGCGAAAGACGGAAAGCCATCCGGGATCGCCGAGGCGAAGATCACCGGGCCCGTGGCGGTCGAGATGATCCTGCAGCTCCTCCAGCGTGGCCGGCGCCTCGGCGCTTTTGCTCCCGTCGCGCATGGCGAAAACCCGCCACACGTCGGCCCCGAAGGGGAACAGCGCCACGGTGCCGCCGTCGCGCCACCACAGATAGATGCTGCGGTGATCGAGCGTCCCGCCGCCGATCTTCGCATCGCAGAGCAGGAAGGTCTGCGGCTCGGTATAGCCTTCGAAGGCGATGCCAAGCGCCTGGCGCACGAAGCTGCGCGCGCCGTCGGCGCCGATGGCGTACGGCGTGCGCACGTCCTCGTGGCGGCCATTGGCATGACGCAGGACGACGGTGACGCCGCCCTCGTCCTGGGCCAGCCCGGTCGCTTCGACCTGGCGTTCGACGGCTACCCCCAGCGCGGCGAGCCGCGCGGTGAGAATTTCCTCGGTACGCGATTGTGCCAGCAGCAGGGGATAGGGATAGGGGCTGTCGATGCCGTCGCCGACCGCCAGCGTGGCCAGCCGGCGGCGGCCGTGGCCGACGCAAACGGCGCGCAGGCGCTGGCCCTCGGCAAGGAAGGGCTCGATCGCCTGCATGCCTTCCAGCGCCTCCAGGCTGCCGCTCCAGACGGCGAGCGCCTTCGATACGCCGCTCGGCTGTGCCGCGCGATCGACGATGCGCACCGGCATGCCGAAGCGGCGGAGCGTGATGGCCAGGGACAGGCCGGTAGGTCCGGCGCCAATGACCAGGATCGGCAAGCCAGGATGGTGATGATGCACGATTTAGCTCTCCTGAACCGGAACAGACAGCTAATTTTTCTTATTATCATTACAACTTATTCTACATGTCGCGCATCGCAATGCCAGCGGAAAATCTTCCGGGCACGGCCGGCGAACCCCACGGGAACAAATCGGTCCGGCCCCGGTTGTCAGGGTCCGATCTCGGGAACCACCCCTAGTCACAGGAGACGACAATGGCTGTGAAGACCATGGAGGACCTGTTCTTGCACGGGATACAGGACATCTATTACGCCGAAAAACAGATCACCCAGGCGCTGCCGAAAATGGCCAAGGCGGTCGGCAAGGGCGAGCTTGCCGAGGCGTTCGAGGAACACGTCAAGGAGACCCGGAAGCAGATCGACCGGCTCGAGAAGGTGTTCGCCAACTGCGAGCAGAGGGCGAAGGGCACCGAATGCCCCGCTATCGACGGCATGATCAAGGAAGCCGAGGAGATCATGGAGGACGTGGAGGACGAAGACGTCCTCTCGGCCGCCTTGCTCGCCGGCGCCCAGGCCGTCGAGCATTACGAGATGGCCCGCTACGGTACGCTGTGCGAATGGGCGCAGGTGCTGGGCTACGACGACAGCGCCAAGCTTTTGAAGGAAACGCTGGCCGAGGAAAAGAACACCGACAAAAAGCTGACCAAGCTTGCCGAGAAGGCGATCAACCGGCGCGCCGCCGCCTCCTGATCCTCATTCTGCGCCCCGGCCCGCCTCCTGCGGCGGGCCGGCCCTGCCCGGATGTTCTGATATCCCTTGTCGTCGTAGCCTGGAGAGGACGCATGACCTCAGCCGAAACCACCACCGACCACGCCACCATTCGACGGTGGGTCGAAGCCAGGAACGGCAAGCCCGCCGCCGTGTCGGCAACGCACGCCAGGGACGAGGCGGGCATTCTTCGGATCGACTTCAACGACTTCGAGGAAGGGCTGGAGCCGATCTCGTGGGACGAGTTCTTCGTCAAGTTCGACGAAGCGGGCCTGGCGTTCCTGTATCAGGACAGGACCTCCGATGGCGGCAAGAGCCTGTTCTTCAAGTTGGTGCGCCGCGACGGTGCCGCCCACTGACCGCCCGGTTCCCCGACCGCCGAGGCCGGCGGGAAGGATCACTCCAGCAAAGTGTCGGCGAGTTGCCGATTGTAGCCTTTGGCGGCGATCAGCAACTGCCGGGTATAGGCGTGGTCGGCTTCGCCCCGGCGGAGTTGCGCGACGTCGAGGCGCTCGACGATCTCGCCCCGGCGCATGACGGCCAGCCGGTCGCCCATGTGGGCGACGACCGCCAGGTTGTGGCTGACCAGCATCATGGTCAGGCCGCGCTCGTCCTTGAGGCGGCGCAGGAGGTTCAGGATTTCCGCCTGCACCGACACGTCGAGCGCGCTGGTCGGCTCGTCGAGCAGCAGGATGCGGGGTTCCAGGATGATGGCCCGCGCGATGGCCACCCGCTGGCGCTGGCCGCCGGAAAGCTGGTGGGGAAAGCGGAAGCGGTAGGAGCGGTCGAGTCCGACGTCGAGCAGTGCTTGGTCGATGCGTTCCGCGGGGTTCGCAAGGCCGTGGATGGCCAGCGGCTCGGTAAGGATGCGGTCGACCGTGTGGCGGGGATGGAGAGAACTGTAGGGGTCCTGGAAGACCATCTGGACCTGGCGGTGGAACGCCTTGGAGCGGCGCCTACCCTGCGCCTCGCCCAGGATGTCGAGGCGGCCCCGCCATTCCTCATGCAGGCCGGTGAGCGCCCGCAGCACGGTCGATTTGCCCGATCCGCTTTCGCCGACCAAGCCGAACACCTCGCCGTCGCCGACGTCGAAGGCGACCTGGCGCACGGCCTCGATGACGTGCCGGCCCGCCGTGAAGGTGACGGTCAGGCCTTCAGCCGCGATCACCGGCGCCGCCGTCATCATCCTTCCTCCGCCCACGCCGGGTCGCGCTCCAGCACCGGCAGGTCGGCGCGCGGGCGGTCGATCTCGGGAATGGCCGCCAGCAGGCCGCGCGTATAGGGGTGGCGGGCCGTATGCAAGGCGTCGGCCCGACATTCCTCGACGACGCGCCCCGCGTACATGACGGCGATGCGATCGCAGAAACTGGCCACCAAGTCGAGGTCGTGCGAGATGAACATCAGGCCCATGCCGTGCGCCCGCACCAGATCGTCGAGGATGGCCAGAACCTGCATCTGGACCGTCACGTCGAGCGCGCTGGTCGGCTCGTCGGCGATCAGAAGGTCGGGGCCGAGCGCCACCATCATGGCGATCATCACCCGCTGTCCCATGCCGCCCGACAGCGCTCCCGGATGGGCGTCGTAGACCCGCTCGCCGTCCCGGATCCTGACCGCGGCGAGCGCATCGAGCGCCTTGCGGCGGGCCGCCTTGGCCGACAGCGTCGGGTCGGCCGTACGGAACGCCTCGATCAGTTGGCGGCCGACCGTCATCACCGGGTTCAGCGAATATTTGGGGTCCTGCAGGATCATGGCGATGCGCCGGCCGCGCAGGCGGCGCATCGGCGGCTCGGGCAGGGCCATGAGGTCGATGCCGTCGAAGGCCAGCCGCGTCGCCGTAACGACGCCGGGCGGGCGGATGAGGCGCAGGATGGCGCGTCCGGTCATCGACTTGCCGGAGCCCGATTCGCCGACGATGCCGACGCGCTCGCCGCGCCCGATGTCGAGCGACACGCCGCGCACCGCCCTGACGACGCCGGTCTCGGTATGGAAATCGACCTTGAGGTCGGCGATGGAAAGCAAAGGCTCGGTCATCGGCCTATCCGCCGTGCCGGGGGTCGAGGACGTCGCGCAGGCCGTCGCCCAACAGGTTGAAGCCGAGCGAGACGACGAAAATGGCGAAGCCGGGGACGGTCGCCACCCACCATTGATCGAGCAGGAACTTGCGTCCCGAGGACACCATCGCCCCCCATTCGGGGCTGGGCGGCTGGGCGCCGAGGCCGAGGAAACCCAGCCCGGCCGCCACCAGGATGATCCCCGACATGTCGAGCGTCACGCGCACGATGACCGAGGAGGTGCACAGCGGGACCACCTGCCCGAAGACGATCCGCCACGGCGAGGCGCCTTGCAATCGCGCCGCGGCGATGAAGTCGGAGCGGCGGATGGTCAGCGTTTCGGCCCGGGCGATGCGGGCATAGGGCGGCCACGATGTGATGGCGATGGCGATGACCGCGTTCTCGATTCCCGGTCCCAGCGCGGCGACCAGGGCGAGCGCCAGGATCAGGCGGGGAAAGGCGAGGAAGATGTCGGTCAGGCGCATCAGCACGGTATCGACGATGCCGCCCGAATAGCCGGCCACGGTGCCGACCAGAAGGCCCAGCGGCGCGACGATGATGGCGACCAGCACGACGATGGTCAGCGTGATGCGGGCGCCGTAGAGCACCCGGGACAGGATGTCGCGCCCCAGCTCGTCGGTGCCGAGCAGGTAGCCCGGCGAGCCGGGCGGCAGCAGGCGGGCGTCCAGGGTTTGCTCGTAAGGGCCGTGGGGGGCGAGCGCCGGTCCCACCGCCGCCACGACGATCAGCAGCAGGACCATGGCCAATCCGCTGACGGCCAGCGGGTTGCGGCGGAAGTGCAGCCAGCCGCGGTACATCCTCCCGCACCAGGCCTGGCGGGGCGACGCGGGGGCGTCGTCGAGAAGCCAGGCGCGCCAAGTCGGGAAGGGAGGGGCGGAAAGGGTCATCGGGCCCTCGGGTCGAGCAGGCGATAAAGGATGTCGGACAGCAGGTTGAGGCCGATGAACACGGCACCGACGACGATGGTGCCGCCCAGCACCGCGTTCATGTCGGCGTTGAGCAGCGAATTGGTGATGTAGAAGCCTAGCCCCGGCCACGAGAACACGATCTCGGTCAGCACCGAGCCTTCGAGCAGGGTGCCGTAGGAGAGCGCGATCACCGTCACCAGGGGGACCCTGGCGTTGCCCAGCGCGTGGCGCCATACCACGGCCCGTTCCGTGAGGCCCTTGATGCGCGCCGTGATGACGTATTCCTGCTGCAACTGCTCCAGCATGAAGCTGCGCGTCATGCGGCTGATGTAGGCGAGCGAGAAGTAACCGAGGATCGAGGCCGGCAGGACCAGGTGGAGGGCGGCGTTCCAGAAGACATCCCATTCGCCGGCCAGCGCGCTGTCGATCAGGATGATGCCCGTTACCGGCGTAACCAGTCCCTCGAAGAAAAGATCGATGCGGCCCGGCCCCGGCAGCCAGTCGAGACGGGCATAGAAGACCAGAAGTCCCATCAGTCCCAGCCAAAACACCGGAACCGAGTAGCCCGCCAGTCCCAGCAGGCGAATGGCGTGATCGATCCAGGTGCCGCGTCGGGTGGCGGCGACGACGCCGGCCGGCACGCCCAGAACGACGCCGATGACGGTGGCCACGGTCGCCAGTTCCAGGGTGGCGGGAAAAACCCGGCGGATGTCGTCGAGCACAGGATTGGAGGTCAGCACCGATTCCCCGAATTCCCCTTGCAGCGCCGCCCAGATGTAACGGAAAAACTGTTCCCACAGCGGCAGGTTGAGGCCGAGTTCGATGCGCACCCGCTCGTAGGTGGCGGCGTTCACCCGATCGCCGACCGCGGCCAGCACGGGGTCGATCGGCACCACGCGGCCGATGAAAAAGGTGACGGCCAGCAGGCCCAGGAAGGTGAAGGCCAGGGTGGCGATCACCCGCAGGATGGAGCCGCCGTGGCGCGCCGCGGCGTGCCGCGCCCGGCGGCCGCCTCCCGAAGGGCGGGGCGGCGTTGACGCCGCCCCGTTCACGGTGTCGAGCGCCATGCCGGTCGTCTTACTTCGTCATGTTGCGATAGTAGATGACGTCGAAGTTGGGGCCGTGCTCGAAGCCCTGGAGGTTCTTGCGTTCGGCCAGAACGGCGACGTCCTGGAACATGATCACGAACGGCGAAACCTTCAGGAACTGCCGCTGCATGTCCTCGTAGATGGCCTTGCGCTTGGCCGGGTCCTTTTCGGCCAGGGCAGCCTCGGTCATCCCGGTGTACTGCGGGATGTCCCAGGCGTTGCGCCAAGCCAGCAGCTTGTTGGAACTGTCGTCGGCGTTGTCGGGATTCCAGGCGAAGCCCTGGGCGTTGGAATGCGGGTCCAGATAGTCGGGGGCCCAGCGGCCGATGTAGATGTCGTGCTGGCGGGCCCGGTATTTGGTCAGGGTTTGCTTGTTGTCGCCGGGGATGATTTCAAGCTGGATGCCGGCCTTGGCCCAGGTCGCCTGGATGATCTGGGCGATGTCGGCCGTCGGATAGGTGTTGCGCACGTCCATCGTCACCTTGAAGCCGTTCGGCAATCCGGCCTTGGCCAGCAGCGCCTTGGCCTTCTCGACGTCGAGGGTATAGGGCGTGTCGTCCAGCGCGCCGAAGAAGCCCGACGGCAGGAAGGTCTGATGCGGGATCTTGGTCTCGCGCAGGATGTTCTTCTCGATTCCCTTGTAATCGATCAGCCATTTCAGGGCTTCGATGACCTCGGGCTTGGCAAGGTTGGGGTTCTTCTGGTTGAGGCCCAGGTAGTAGATCATGCCCTGGGGAATCTTGCGGATCTTGATGTCGGGGTTCTTGGCCAGGACGTCGAGGTCGTCGGGGCCCAGATCGCGGGCGACGTCGGCATCGCCTTTTTCCAGCATCAGCCGCTGCGGCGCGCTTTCCGGGACGTGGCGAAGCGCCACCCGTTTGATTTTCGGGGCACCGCGCCAGTAACCTTCGAAGGCGTCGAGCATGACCATCTCGTTGGCTTTCAGAAGGTTCAACGTGAACGGTCCGGAGCCGGCTTCGTGGGTCTTGAGCCAGGCGCCGCCCAGATCGCCGTTCTTCTCGTTGGCCATCACGGTTTTCTTGTCGAGGACCGAGCTGACCCACGAGCCCAGGCAGTTGAGCACGAAGGTCGGCGCATAGGCCTTGTCGGTTTCGAACACCACGGTGCGGGCGTCGGTTGCCCGAACCTTCTGCTCGACGTTGTCCTTGGAAAGCCCGAAGCCGGTCAGGATGAAGGCCGGTCCCTTGTCCAACTTGACGACCCGCTGCATGGACCACGCCACGTCCTCGGCCGTCAGCGGATTGCCGGAATGGAACTTGACGCCGTCGCGGATCTTGAAGGTGAAGGTCTTGCCGTCGTCCGAGATGGTCCAGCTTTCGGCGGCGCCGCCCTTCATCTCGTTGGGCGAGGCGATATCGTAATAGACGACGCGGTCGTAAAAATTGGCGGCCAGTTCGGCCGGCGCGAACTCGTAAATTTCGGCCGGGTCGAGCGAAATCAATTCGTCGATCTGCCAGGCCATGACCACCATGTTCGAAGGCGTCGCGGCTTTAACCGGAGCCACCGCGAGCATCACCGACAGCCCGATGGCCCCCGCCACCGGCAGAATGCGTACATGCATGACTTAGTCTCCCCATCGCATGAGCAGAGCGAAACTCATACTACCACAGGGAGAGAGCCGCCATCAAAACCCGCCCGCTTTGGCGATCCGGCCACGGGCGTCGCCCGGCCTATAGATAGTCGAAGAGGTTCATCTCGTTGATCTTGGCGATCGCCGAGTAGCTCGCCTCGAGCTGCGTCTGCAGGGTTTCCATGCGGGTCAGCGCCTCTGCCACGTCCACTTCCTTGACGGTGCTGACCATGGCTTCGAGGCGCACCTGAACGTCCGTTTGCACATCCATCTCCCATTCCAGCGCGGTGGCCGCCGCGGACAGCTTCGTTTGCGTGACCAGCAGGGCGTCGAGCGCCGTGTTCACCAAGTCGTAGGCCTCGGTGAGGGCGTCCTGGTCGACCGGGTCCTCGGAGGCGTTGGCGCCCAGGCTGAGGGCGCGGATGGCTTCTTCGAAGCCCGCTTCGCTTGCCGTCACGCCGTAGGTGATCGTCTTGCCGTCGGAGGCCTGGAAGGTGGCGATGGCGCTGTCTCCCTGATAGTAGGCGGTGCTGGCGGTCGAGGGATAGGTCTGGGGCGTATACGGTGGATCGCTGACGTTGACCGGAGCGGTGTCGGTCATGTCGCCGCTGAACAGGTAGCGGCCGGTGAGGCGGGTGTTGGCGGAATCGACGAAGGTGTCGAGCCAGGTTTGCGACTGATAGTTGAGGCCGGCGGTTTCGGCCGAGTCTCCGCTCATGGCGGTGCTCAACAGGGACTGATACTTGCCGAGCGTGTCGATCATGTCGGTGACCGCGCTGTACATGCTCTCGACCCGGCTCGCCACGATCTCTCCCTGCTGCACATATTGCAGGGAGCGGGCCAATTGCGCCTCCAGATTGAGCGCGCGGGCGCTGTCGGCGCCGAGCCCGGCGTACGATTCCGATTTCAGGCCGCTCGACTGGGCCTGGGCGACGGCCATGTCCGACTGTTGGCGCATCACGGACGTCAGGGTGGCATTCAACTGCCCATAGGTCGAAATGCGGTTCATGGCTTCTCCATTTTCACGAGACAGCATCGAGAAGGGTCTCGAACATCTCGCTGATGATCTCAAACATTTGAGAACAGGCCGCGTACTGGTTCTCCAGGGCGGCCAGGCGGGCGGTTTCCTCGTCGAGGTTGACGCCCGATTCGTTGCTCAGGCTGGTGCTCAGGTTTTCGGCCACCAGGTCGGCGGTTTCGGCCTCGCTGGTTGCCGTCGATGCCTTCGTCGCGACATCGGAAACGATACTCGACGCATAGTCGGCAAGCGTGGCGCTGGTGTCGCCCAGAGAGCCCGCCGCCGCGAAGTCGACGGACTGGCCGAACAGGTCTTCCAGCGCTTCCGCGATGGACCCGTCGCCCGAGGCGATGCCGGTATCCCCGGCCGCCAGGGTGGAATCCGAACTCAATGTTCCCGTCGCCAACAGGGTCGAATCGGCAGCCAGGTCGGATCGCACGCGGATCGTATCCGCCGACGTTCCGGTGAACAGGCTGTTCAGCCCGAAGTACGACGAAATTCCCGTGCCGGCGGTGCCGGCGGCGCTGTCCATCTCGTTGATGGCCACGCCCAGCGACGAATCGTCGGAAGAAACGACCAAACGCCCTTCGGCGTCGAGGGACGCGCTGACGCCGTCGATGGCATCGATGGCACTCACCAGGTCGCCGACGGTCGAGTACGTCGACAGGTCCAGATCGACCACCGTGTCGACGACGCCGTCGGAATCGACGAGGGCGATCCGCATCGTGCCGGTCCCCGAAAGCGAGTCGGCGCTTGCGCGCGACGTCGTGCCGGTCAGGGTGCCGGCCGCCGGCACCGCGGTGCCCTGGTTGGTGACGGCGTTCACCTCTTCGACCAGCGTCGCCGCCAGGGCGTCCAGTTCGTCCTGGATGGCGGGCAGGGTCTCGTCGCGGAGCTCCAGCAGGGCGCCGATTTCGCCGCCGCTCAGCTTTGTCGTGACCGCCTGGCCGTCCAGCGTGATCTCGTCGAAGCCGCTCGGGTATTCCATGGTTGCGGATACGTTGCCGGCGGCTTCGTAGGCCAACGTGTGCGCCTGGCTGTCGACCAGGGGCTCTCCCGACTGGGTGTAGACATGCAATTCGCCGGAGGAGGTGGTGAAGTAGTTGACGTCCAGCTTTTCGGCGACGGTTTGCAGCGCCACGCGGCGGGCGTCTTCGAGATCGCCGGTGTCCTGCCCGAGCGCCTTGGCCATGGTGATCTGTTCGTTGAGCTCGTCGATCTCGGCCAGCGCCGTGTTGAGCTCGCCGACCGTGTCTTCGATCTGCTGGTCGGCGTCGGCCCGCTGCTGCTGCACCTCGGCGGAGAGCGCGTTCAGCGAGTCGGCGACGTCGACGGCGGCTTCCACCACCAGGTACTTCAGGCTGTCGCTTTCCGGCGTCACCGCCAGATCGGCAATCGCCGTCTGAAGGGCGGTCAACCGATCGGCGATCGTTGTTTCGCTATCGGTGGTTCCGAGCGCGCTGGACAGCGCTTCCAGGTAGTCGGCGACGGTCTGGGTATAGGTTTGGTCGCTGGTCGCCGCCACCAGCGAGCGCACGAGGTTCTCGTTGACGTAGGAAGTGATGGAGCTGAGGGAGACGCCGGTGGCGCTGCTTCCGGTGACCGTCGTGGTCAGGCTGGTGGTCTTGGCGGTATAGCCGGTGACCCCGGCGTTGGCGACGTTTGTCGTCGCGACCGACGATTGCGCCTCGGCGACGGTCAGGCCCGTCAGGGCCGCATACTGGGCTGCGCGCAGATCCATGGAACCCTCGCTCGGCGGCGGTTGCCCGCCGTTCTCAAATCAGGCGCGGCGGACGGATCGATCCCCGTCCCGGCGCCGAGGTGCGGCCGCTGTCCTCGTAGTTGACCGGCTTCTCGTTCTGGGACCGCCGCCACGCCGCGATGCCGGCTTCGATGCGGTTCGCCGTTGTGACCTTGGCGGCATTCAGCAGGGTCAGGTTGCGGGCGACGCGGGGCCGCAGGCTCTCCGCGCGGGCGGCCAGTTCGGAGAAGGCGGCCCTGTGCTCGAGATCGGCGTGCCGAAGGCTTGGCTGGAACTCCCGCCAAAGCGCCTCGAAGGCCCTGCCGGCCTCGATCTTGGCTGGGGCCAGGCGTTGCAGGGTGGCGGTGTCATGCCGCTCGATCGCCGCGTTTTCCATCTCGACCAGTTCGCTGAAGCGATCGAGCAGGGCGGTCAGTTCGCCGACATACTCCGGGGTGGTCTTTTCGGTTCCGTTCATCGCGCTTCTCCTGCCTTGTACGCCCGGCCGGCCGCCCTGTGGCGGGTCCCCAGGACAAGGCGCTGTTCAACCGCCGCCTTCTCGGAGATCAGCCGGGCCGTCAACGCGGTCAGGTCGTCGAAAAGTGAAATCAAGCGCCGCCGTTCGGCCAGCCGGGTATCGGGGTGCATGACGGCCAGCCGGTCGGCCGTTTCGCGCGCCACCGTTATCGCCTCGCCCTCGTCGATGATGAGGGTGCCCAAAACGCTCTGGGCGTCGGCGAGGACCCGCTGACAGTCGGCGGTGAGCCGCCTGTCGACGGGGGCGATCGGCGCCTTCTTCCTGGACTTCGACATCGTCTGTTTCGCCTTTCTCATGGGTTCGCGTCAGCGAACGGAACCGATCAATGCGTCGAACATGTCCTGCGACGTGCTGATCACCTGCGAGGCCGCCGAGTAGGCCTGCTGGGCGACGATCATGTCGGTCAGTTCCTCCGACGTCGTCACGGTGGAGGCCTCCAGGGCGCTGCCGCTGATCGCCCCGGTACCGCCGTAGCCCGGCATGTTCAGCGTGTAGGTGCCGGAATCGACGGTGGCCAGGTAGGCGTTGCCGCTGACCAACTGCAGGCCGTTGGGGTTGTTGAAGGACGCCAGCGGGATCTGATAGACGGTCCGGCTCATGCCGTTGTCGAAGGTGGCGATGACCAGGCCGTCCGCCTGGATGCTGACGCTGGCCAGGTCGCCGAACTGCAGGCCGTCCTGGTTGACCGAGGTGACCGAAACCTGCGGATCGCCGTCCTCGCTGGAGAACTGGCTCAGGCCGTCGGTACGCCCGGAGGTGCCGAGGCCGAGGGTGATGGTGCTGTCGCTCGCTCCGGTTTCCCAGGCGGTGATGCTGAGGGTCACCGGATCGGGGTTCGTTGTGTCCAGGTTGCCGTCGGAATCGAAGGTGATGGTGATGGGGCTGCCCGCCAGGGTTCCCGACTCGTCGGTGGGATCCGAACCCAGTGTCGGATTCGACACCGACAGTTCCCACTCGTTGGCGTCGGTCTTCTCCCACGTATATTCGATGGTATGGCTGACGCCGAGCGAGTCGTAGATCTCGGAAGACGTCGTGAAGGTGTCGCCCACCGCTGCGTCGGCCGGCAGATTGGCAACGAGGTCGATCGTCGACGTGGCCTGGGCGGCGCCGCTGATCGAATTGAGGTTGATGGTTTCGAGGCTGCTGACCGAGCCGCTGCCGTTGACCAGGTTGCCGTCGGAATCCACCGGCCATCCCTGCAGGAAATAGCCGTTCTCGTTGACCAGGTAGCCGTCGTCATTGGTCGAGAAGCTGCCGGTACGCGTGTAATAGAAGGAATTGCCGTCGGCGGTGTTGGTGACCACGAAGTATCCATTGCCGTCGATCGCCATGTTGGTCGACGTGTTGGAGCTTTCGATCAGTCCCTGGAGGTCGACATGCTGGATGCTCGACACCACGACGCCGCCGGTATTGAGCGACGAGGACGAATAGGGATTGGTCACCAGGGTCTTGAAGTTGGTGGTGAGTTCCTTGTAGCCGACGGTCGAGGAGTTGGCGAGGTTGGTCGAGATGATGGAGAGGTTCGAGCTCTGCGCGCGGAGCGCGGAGACCGCAATGGACATGGCGGCGTCGCTCATCGGTGCATCCTCCTCAGGCCTTGGAAACGGAAACGACGTAGCTGCCGGGGACCTCGACGCCGTCCATCAGCAGGGTGGCGGTGTCGCCCGTCAGGTCGATGCCGGTGACGGTGCCGCAGGCGTAAAGGGTGGCGGAGACGTCGTCGCCGCTGGCGTCGGTGGCTTCGACCACCAGCTGATAGGCGCCGTCGGGCGCGATCTCGCCGTCGTCGGTGGTGCCGTCCCAGGTGAACTCGTGGGTGCCGGCTCCGGTTTCGCCGGTGGTGGTGTAGACGACGTTGCCGTCCGCATCCAAGACGGAGATGGTGACCGTTTCGGCCGTCGATTCGAGGTCGTACTGCCATTCGGCGGACCCATCGCTCAGGGGCGCGGTGTCACCGTAGGCGGTGATCTTGCTGCCGATATAGCCGGCCAGCGAATCGCCCTGCAGCCCCGAGACCAGCGTCAGCAGGCTGCTCAGGGTCTCGTTGGTCAGGGCCTGCTGTTCCAGCGAGGCGATGGAAGTCAGCTGGCTGGTGAATTCCGTGGTGTCGACAGGATCCGTCGGGTCCTGGTTCTCAAGCTGCGTGCAGAGGATGGTAATCCACGAATTGTAAAGCTCTTCGGCGGAGCTCGAGGTCGTACTCGAATCGCTGGAAGAAGAGAGGGCCGAAAGAACGGCCGAACTGTAATCGCTTGACGCTACTGATGTCGTCTCCATGGGAAACTCCTTGCGAGACTCGGCCCACGGTCCCAATGCCCATACCTCCTTTCACGGCCCGTCCCGCAAAACCTGGCGCAAAAAAAACTCCGGCCGAAGCCGGAGTTCGATCCCTTATCGGGGAGGTGGCGGCGGTGGGGGCGCGCCGGGCCCCATGGCCCACCGTTCGATGAACGTCCGGCGGTCCTCCAGACCGAGATCGAGGACGACGGGAAGGATGGCGGCGCTGACGATGGCGATGCGCCGCCGCGTCAACTGCTCGAAGTCCTCGATCCGCTTGGCAACGCGCGGTCGGTCGGGTTCCGGCTGCAACAGCAGCGAAACGATTTCTGCGCGAATAGTGATGGCCTGCCGCTCAAGGTCGCGGATGTCAGAGGCCCGGCTATCCAGGGCGGCCAACACCTTCCGGTGGCCGGTCTCCGAGAGGTCATGGGCGAGAAAGCCGACGAACCGCTGTTCAGGGGACATGCCCGATCCGGGGGGCGGCCGGAGCAGGCCGGCCGCCGCGCCCAGGCGTCCGGCCAGCGAGCCGGGCACCAGCGGGCTGGTGCCCACCAGCCATCCCAGGAAGAAAAAATTGACGGCAAGCGACACGGTCAGCGTCACGCCGATGATGATCTTCGTCCGTTTCTTCAGGGTCGACATACTGTCCAACATCCCTCCGATGCATTCTGCGCATTCGGGTTGCGGCGGACCGGCGCCGCGCCGTCAGAGAGTTACGATGAAATAGATGAGGCCGCTCTGGGCATCTTGCTGGGAGCTCGCCCGATCGGCGACGCCGACCAGGATGCCGATCAGCGACACGGTCGCGAGTAGGATGGCCGGGTGGTAGACTAGGCCACCCAAGATGCCGTTCACCTCGCCGACCAGCGCGCGCGCCCTTGCCAGGATCGGCATCGGCGCCGGCGATGTCGCGCCGGCCAGCCGTTCCTCATGGGCGCGGATGCGGGCCATGACCCGGTCCATCGCATCGGGACTTGGCTCCGGAACGGCGGGCTCGGCCAACAGGCGTTCCACGCACCGGGTTTCTTCGAGAAGGCGGCCGGCGTCGGCCGAGGCACCCGCAAGGGCAAGCGCCTCTATCCGGCGGTCGGCCGGCCAGGCCTTCGGATCTCCGCCATAGCGGTCAAGAAGATCCTGAAATTCTTTCAGTCCCATTCATCCACTGTCCCCTAAAAGGTCTTTCGACCGGTTCCGCAAGATTGTCCGGAGACGATTCCGAGCCCGTTTCAGCAGCGATTCCACTGCCGAAACGCTGGTGCCCAAAATTTCCGCCGTCTCCGCGTTCGACAAGCCCTGGTGATAGAATAGCGCAAGCGCGGCCTGTTGTTCATCGCTCAATTTCAGGGTGGCGCTCCTGAGGATCTGGCTGGCCTGGTGCTGTTGCAGAAGTGCCGCCGCGTCCGGCCGATCGTCGGCTATTTCGGGAATCTGGTCGGAATCGGTGGTTTTGCGTTTGCGCTTGAAATCGATGCAGCGGTTGAGGGTGACGCGGTAAAGCCAGGTCGAGAAGGCGGCCTCGCCCGGCTGCCATTCCGCCCGCTTCAGCCAGACGGTGAAGAACACGTCCTGGGCCAGATCCTCGGCATCCGCCGCGTTGGGGACCATTCGGAAGGCCAGCGAATAGACCCGGCGGAAATGGCGCGCCATCAGGGTTCTGAAGGCGGCCTGGTCGCCGGCGGTGGCCTGCGCCATCAGGGCATCGTCGCCGGGCTCCGTCCCGGCCGCGCCCGTTTCGACGGACGGTTTATGACGTCGGCCCGAACTCGCGGCCTCGGCCGGCGCCGGACTTTCCCCCTCACCCGGCGGCCACGCTCCATGGGCGTTCACCTCGATTTTTCCCCCCACGAACGTCAATCTATCGTACTTCCCCTGTCGTCGAGGGTCGCCCACGCCTCCTGGACCAGTTTGACGTCCGCCAGGACGCGCTGGCAGGTGTTGGCGTCGAAGCCGCTCCTCGTGAGATGGGCAATGCGCACCATGCTGGTTCCGTAGAATTGACCGAGCCGGTCGGTCAGCCGCCGTGAAACTTCGGGACGCAGGTTGTCGCGCAGTCCCTGAAGAATGGCGATCGCCTTGCTGGCCCGCCTCATGGACTCGGCCCGCCGGCCGTCCGCGCAGGCGCGTTCGGCGGCCTCCAGGTGATTGATGACGCCATTCAACAGGATGGCGACCATCCACGGCTGCGGCGCGCATCCCTGGGCTTTTCCGTAAGCGGACGTCGCCCGCCGGCTGGCGGTTTTCATGGCTGGATTCCCCCCAAAACAACGCTCTTAATCATCGTCGTCAGATCCCAAAAGGGCTTCGATGACGGCCATTGTGGCTTCCGCTTCGGCGATCTTGGCCTCGAGGTTCGCGTAGTAGTCGATCAGGCGTTCCTCGTAGGCGTAGGCCCTTTCGGTGATGTCCGCCGCCTTGGCCGTCTTGGTCGTGTTTTCGTCCTCCAGCGCGGCAATCGCCTCGGCGATCTGGCCGCTGCTAGAATCGGCGATGGTGCTTAGCGAGTCGTAAAGAAGATCGGCGATTCCGTCGGATATCGTGATGCTGACGGTGGCGCTTTCCCCCGAATAGACGAGCTTCAATCCGGCGAAAGCGCTGCCGTCGGCGCCGGTCAGGACCGTTCCGTCGATGGTGAACAGGGTATCGTCGCCGTCGACCGACACCGAGGTGATGTTGCCTTCGGTATCCGTCTCGATGTCGAGGACGTAGGTGCCGGTGGCCAGCGCCGAATCGTCGCGCAGCACCTGCAACTCGTCCGACGTCGATGTGAACTGAAACTCGAACAGTTGTGTGACGGAATCGAAGTCATCGACGATGGCCGCGTCGAGCGTGTCGTCGTCGATGACCAAGCAGTTGTTCTCGTCGAACGTGATGCCGATGGCGCCCAGCGACAATCCTCCGGCGTCCGTTTCGATCAGTTCGGCGATGATGCTGTTGATGGCCGAATTGGTGCCCCGCAGGATGGAATCGCCGAAAAGCACGGCGGAGTCGGAAGGCGTTCCATCGCTGCCGACCGTCTGGTTGGTCAAGGCGAACTCGCGATAGGTGTTGTAGGCCGTAACGAAAGCCTCGATGGCCTCCTTGGCGCTGGCATAGTCGGGTTCCACCTCGACCGTAACGCTGATCCCCGACGTCGCGGCGTAGAGATCGAGGTCGACGCCGCTCAGAACGTCTTCGATGGTGTTGGTGGAGGATTCGACGGTGACGCCGTCGATGGTGACGATCGCGTTCTGGGCCGCCTGAAGCTCGGTGGCGAAGGCGCCGGTGCCGTCGACGATTCCCAACGATTGGGCCACCCCATCGGTATCGGTCAGTTCGATCGTCTGGCCGGTTTCGCTGCTCGACAGGACCAGCATGTAGGAGCTGTCGGAAACCTTGAGGACCGAGGCCTGGACGCCGCTCGTCTCGGTCGTCGCATTGATGGCGGTGGCGATGTCGGCCAGCGACATGCCGGAATCGACGGTGATCGTCGCGCTTTCGCCGCCCTCGGTGCCAAGGGTGAAGCTGCCCGACAGATCCAAGGCCCCGTCACTCGACGACTGGGTTCCCGATCCCACCTTGTGGGACAGGGCGAGTTGTTCGACCTCGATCGTGAAGGACTGCGAGGCGGTGCCGTCGTCCACGGTCACGCCGAGGTAACCGGTAGCGTCCGTGCCGTCGCTCGCCGTCAAGTAGGCCGCACGGGAATCGAAGACGCTTTCCGTGCTGGTGGAGCCCGAGGCGTTGCGCAGCGTGTCGAGGGCATCCATCATGTCGGACAGATACCCCTGCATCTCCTCGTAGGCGGCGATCGTGGTTTCGTTTTCCTCGACCTGCGTCTCCAGCGTCGTGGCCGCCTCGAGCTTGGCGTTGACCGCCGCCTCGATCAGCGCCGACGTATCGAGACCCGAGGAACCCGACACGTAGGTGCGCGTGTAGCCGGTGACGATGGCGGTGGAGGAGGTGGTGGTGGTCATGGATACGATCCTTCGCCGAAGGGGATCGGCCCCGGGGGGGTGGAGGTCACGCCCCCCGGGGGGATCTTCGGGTTACCGCAGCAGGTCGAGCAGTTCCTGCGGCAGCTCGTTGGCCGAGGCCAGGGCCGCGATGGCCGCCTGCGTCTTCACTTCGTTGGAGGCCAGTTCCGCCTGCTCGGAGGCGATGTCGGCATCCATGATGGCGGATGCCGCCGCGTCGGTGTTCTCGAGCGATGTCGCCAGCATCGATTCGCGGAACTCGAAGCGCGACATCTGGGCGCCCACCTCGGCGCGCGCCGTCGCCAGCGTATTGATGGCGGCGTCGATGGCGGCCAGCGCGGCCGTCCGCGTCGTGGCGTCGGTTTCGACGTCGAGGGCGGCGACGGCGAGAGCCGTGGCATCCACGTCGGTGATGGTGACGGTCAGGGTGTCGGTCGACTCGGTGCCGGCCATGAAGACGACGCCCGTGGCATAGTCCGACGTGCCGTCGAGCAGCGATTCGCCATTGAAGGAGGTGGCGGTCGCGATGCTGGTGATTTCGAGGGCAAGTTCGTCGATTTCGGCCTGGATGTAGGCCCGCTCGGTATCGGTGACCGTGCCCGAGACCGACTGTGTCGCCAGCGTCTTCATGCGCGACAGAATGTCGCTGATGCTGGCCATGCCGCCGTCGGCGACGGACAGGATGGAGGCGCCGTTGGCGGCGTTGGTCTGGGCCTGGGTCAGGGTGGCGACGTCCGTTTGCAGCTTGGTGCCGATGGCCAGGCCCGAGGCGTCGTCCGACGCCTTGGTGATGCGCGAGCCGCTGGCGATGCGCGACAGGTTTTCGGACTGCTGGTCGCTGTTGTAGTTCAGATAGCGAAGCGCCGAGTTGGCGGCGGTGTTTGTCGAGATCACGGGCATTTGGATTCTCCTTTGCCAAAAGAACTGGGAGCCTTCCCGCTCCCATCGAAACTGATGGGCCTTTACGTACCCTTCACTGGCTTCTACGGACGAGGCGCCCAAAACCTGGCGTTTTTTTTGCGGGGCGGGCAGACTGGGGTGGATCGCGTGGCAAAAAGGAAAGGCGGCCCGGCATGATGGAGCGATGGCTCGGAGAGCCCGGCCGGCAGGTCGAGCGGCTGGTCGTCGGCGCCTCGGAGCGGCTGGGCGAGGTCGCCGCCGACGCCCTCGAGCGCGCCTCCGAGCGTACCGTCCGGCTGGCTATCACGGGCTTGAGCCGCAGCGGCAAGACGGTGGCGGCGACCGCAATCGTCCACAACCTGCTGCGCGCCGTCGAACACCCGGAACTGCTGCCGTTCCTGTCGGTGGTCTCCGAGCGCCGGCTGGTGGGCGCCCGGCTGGTCGAGCGGGCCGATCTGCACCTGCCGACCTTTCCCTACCGCCAATCCCTGGCGCTCTTGACCGGAGAGCCGCCGGTCTGGTCGGAATCGACCGACCGCATCAACCGCTCGCGCCTCGCCCTGCGCTTCCGCCCGGCCGGCGGGCTGGCCCGGCTGGCCCGCGACCGCGTTTCGCTGCATCTCGACATCGTCGACTATCCCGGGGAATGGCTGCTCGACCTGCCGATGCTGGACCAATCCTTCGAGGAATGGTCGAGGGATGTCTTCGAACGCCTGGGCCGGCCGCCGCGCGACCGCTTGGCCGGCGACTTTCTGGCCTTCGTCGGGCCGCTCGGTCCCGCCGCCCCCCTCGACGACGAGACGATCGGGCGGGGCGCCGATCTCTACCGGCGATTCCTTCACGCCTGCGCCGAGGAGGGCCTGACCCTGTTGCAGCCGGGGCGCTTCGTGAAACCGGGCCGCGAGATTTCCGAAAACGCCCCGCTGATGGCGTTCTTCCCGCTGCCGGCCCGGCCGGAGAACGACCCGCGGGCCCTGCGCGCGCTGCTGGAGCGCCGCTACGACGCCTACCGGGATCACCTCGTGCATCCGCTCTATCGCGACCACTTCGCCCGCTCGGACCGCCAGATCGTGCTCGTCGACGTGCTGAAGGCCCTGGCCGGCGGACCGCACACGCTGGCCGACATGCGCGACGCGCTCGCCGTCATTCTGCGCAGCTTCGATCATGGCAGCGCCGGCTGGCTGCGGCGGATCTTTGCGCCGCGCATCGACCGCGTGCTGTTCGTCGCCACCAAGTGCGACCACGTTCCGCTCGAACAGTACCGCAACCTGCAGCAGCTGCTGGAAGAGATGATTACCCACGCCTCGGGCGAGATCCGCTTCGAGGGTGCCCGCACGAAAACGGCCGCCATCGCCGCCGTGCGCTGCACCGAGAACGTACTGGGCGAGCATGACGGCAAGACCCTGCCGATGGTCTGCGGACTGCCGGAGGGACGCGCCGAGAAGGTGGCCCTCTATCCCGGCGAGGTCCCGCCGCGCTTTCCCTCGCCCCAGGCGTGGAGCGCCATGAACTTCCGGTTCCTCAAGTTCCTGCCCCATGGACTGCGGCACGCCGAGACCGAGGGGCTGCCCCACGTCGGTCTCGACCACGCGCTGGAATTCCTGCTCGGGGACCGTCTGCGATGAGCGAGCAACGACGCGAACCCTTCGAACTCGATGCCGGCCGCGTTCGGCCGCTGACCGGCGAACGGGAGCCGGCGGCCGACGCCTTCGGCCTGTCGGCGCCCCTCGAACTGCCGGCCGACGTGGTCAGGCCCCATCCCGCCGACGAACCGGCGCCGGCCGAGCTGTCGGTCAAGCCGCCGCGCACCAGGCGGCGGGCGTTTCGCGTGTTCCTGGCCGCGGCCACCGGATTCGTCCTTTCCGTCCTCGCCATCGAGTCGGTTTCCTATACGCTGGCCCTGTTCGAGCGCGATTCGGTGCTGGGCGGCCTGCTCGGCGCGCTGGCTGCCGTCGCCTTCGGCAGCGGCCTCGTGGCCGTCGGTTCGGAAGTGGTGGCGCTGCGCCGCCAGCTCAGGGCTCTCGGGGAGGTGGCCGAACTTCGGGCGGAGGCGGCGCGCATCCTCGATGCGCCCGTCGACACCGGGGACGGCGGCGTGCTGGCCGCCCGCATCGTCGCCCTCTACGAGGGCCGCCCGGAAGCGGAGGGCGGCATCGCCCGCTTCAAGGCGACGGTGACCACCGCGCATGCCGACCGCGAGATGCTGTCCCTCCTGGCGCGCGAGGTTTTGCAGCCGCTCGACCGCCAGGCTTATCGCGTGGTGTCCAGGGCCGCCCGCGATGCCGGCGTCGGGGTACTCCTAAGCCCGGCCGGGCTGCTCGACGCCCTCCTGGTGATCTGGCGGACCAGCCGGATGATCCGCGACGTGGCCCTGGTCTATGGCTTGCGGCCGAGCCACATCGGCCGTTTCGCGCTGACCCGCCGGGTGTTGGAAAACGCGGCGATGGCCGGCGCCGTTGAATATCTGGGCGACCTCCTGACCGCCCACATCGGGGCGGGCGTCGCCGGCAAGGTCTCGAACAAGGTGGGGCAGGGGGCCTTCACGGCGCTGCGCACGGCGCGCCTCGGGCTCATCGCCATCGAGGCCTGCCGGCCGGTCCCCTTCACCAGCGAAGACCGCGCCAGCTTGGCTTCGCTTCGGGGCGACATCATGAAACCCTTCCGCGGGCGGGACGCCTGACCGAGGTCAGGCGTTGGCGCCCTCGGGCAGGTCGGCGTGGAAACGGTTGCCGGCCGTCGTCGGCCTGATGTGACCCCGCCGGATGACGAAATCGCCGAAGCACTCGCCGTCCTCGCGCTCCCTGGCATAGGACTCGATCAGGGGCGTCAGGGCGGCGACGATGCCGGTGTGATCGACGTCGGCGCGGTAGAGCTTGTTGAGCCGGGTGCCGTCGAAGGCCGCTCCCAGATAGAGGTTGTAGCGGCCGGGGTTGCGGCCGACGAGGCCGATCTCGGCGATGTAGGGCCGGGCGCAGCCGTTGGGGCAGCCGGTCATGCGGATGACGATGGCGTCGTCGCGCAGCCCCGCCCGCTCCATCACGTTCTCCAGTTCCGTGACCAGCGACGGCAGGTAACGCTCGGCGTCGGTCAACGCCAGGCCGCAGGTCGGCAGCGCCACGCAGGCCATGGCGTTGAGCCGGAGCCCGCTGAAGTCGTTGGTCAGGCCGTATTCCTTGAGCAGGCGCTCGATGCCGGGCTTCTGGCGGGCCGACATTCCGGCGACGACGACGTTCTGGTTGGGGGTCAGGCGGAAGTCGCCGTCCTTCAGCACCTTGGCGATTTCCCTGAGGCCCGTTTTCATGGGGCGATCGGGGGTGTCCTTCACGCGGCCGTTCTCGATGGCGATGGCGTAGTTCCAGCGGCCGCGATGGTCCTTGGTCCAGCCCAGGCGGTCGCCTGTGCTGTCGAACGAAAATGGGCGTGGCGGCTCAAGCGCGTAGCCCAGGCGGCGTTCCACCGCGGCCTTGAACCACTTAAGCCCGCGGTCCTCGATGGTGTATTTCAGACGGGCGTGCTTGCGGTTGGCGCGATCCCCGAAATCGCGCTGCACGGTCACCACCTTCTCGGCCACGTCGACGGCCTGTTCGGGCGTGCAGAAGGCCATGACGTCGGCCAGCCGCGGGAAGGTCTCGGGCTCGCCGTGGGTCATCCCCATGCCGCCGCCGACGCTGACGTTGTAGCCGACCACCGATCCGGACTTGTCGACGATGGCGATGAAGCCGAGGTCGTGGGCCAGAACATCGACGTCGTTGCCGGGCGGAATCGCCACCGCGATCTTGAATTTGCGGGGCAGATACTTCGACCCGTAAATCGGTTCGACCACCCGGCCCTCCGAGGTGTCGAGGATCTTTTCCCCCTCCAGCCAGATCTCGTGGTAGGCCGGAGTTTGCGGCAGCAGGTGCTCGCTGAGCGCGCGGGCGAGTTCGTGGGCCGCCGCTGATGCCCGCGATTCATGCGGATTGGGGTTGCAGATGACGTTGCGGTTGACGTCGCCGCAGGCCGCCAGCGTGTCCAGCAGCGCGCCGTTGATCGCCTGGATGGACCGTTTCAGGTTGGTCTTGATGATGCCGTGGAACTGAAACGCCTGCCGCGTGGTCAGCCGCAGGGTGCCGCTGCCGTAGGCGTCGGCGATGCGGTCCATTTCCAGCCATTGCGCCGGTGTGGTGACGCCGCCCGGCACGCGCACCCGCACCATGAAGCCGAAGGCCCGCTCCATCCGCTTGCGCCGCCGTTCCGGGCGCAGGTCGCGGTCGTCCTGAAGATAGATGCCGTGGAACTTGGTGAGCTGCTGGTCGTCCTCGACGATGCCGCCGGTCACCGCTTCGTCCAGGCCCTCGGCGATGGTGCCGCGCAGATAGCGGCTGGCCTCCTTGATGGTCTCGTTCTTCGACAGGGTTTCGGACATGGCGGCCTTCCCTCAGTAGACGTCGCGCTGATAGCGGCCGGCCTTGGCGAGCCCAGCCAGATAGGCCTCGGCGTCCGCTTCCGAACGCCCGCCGACATCGGCCACGATGGCCTTAAGCGTCGCGTGCACATCCTTGGCCATGTGCTTCTCGTCGCCGCAGACGTAAAGATGGGCGCCGCCTTCCAGCCACGAGAACACGTCACCGCGTCGCTCCCACAGCCGATGCTGGACGTAGACCTTCTCGGCGGCATCGCGTGAGAAGGCGACGTCGATGCGATCCAGCACGCCCTCCTTCACGAAATCCTGCCAGTCGAGCTGATAGAGGAAATCGTGGACATAGCGGCGGTCGCCGAAGAACAGCCAGTTGCGCCCCTTTGCGCCGGTGGCCTGACGTTCCTGGAGGAAGGCGCGGAAGGGGGCGACGCCGGTGCCGGGGCCGATCATGATGACGTCGCGCCCGGTGTCGGCCGGCAGCCGGAAATGGCGGTTCGGCTTGACGTAAACTTTGAGGCGGTCGCCCTTGGCCACGCGGTCGGCGACGAAGGTCGAGACGACGCCCCTGCGTGCCCGGCCGTGGCTTTCGTAGCGCACGGCGGAAATCAGCAGGTGGGCCTCGTCCGGCGCCGCCTTCAGGCTCGACGCGATGGAGTAGAGGCGCGGCGGCAGCGTGCGGAGGACGCCCACCAGCTGCTCGGCCGTCAGGCCGTGGGGAAAGTCCTCCAGCAGGTCGACGATCTGCCGCCCTTCCAGGTAGGGAAGAAGATCGGCGCCTTCGGCCAGGGCTTGCAGCTTGGCGTCCTCGGTCAGCCGGCCGTAAGCCTCGATGACGGGGCGCGTCAGCGTTGTGATGTCATAGCGTTCGGCCAGCAGTTGGCCAACCGGGACCCCCTCGACCGCAGCTCCGCCATCGATGCGGGCGGCCTTCAGTACCGCCTCGACCATGGCCGGGTCGTTGACGGGCACGATGCCCAGCGAATCGCCCGGCTCGTAGGCAAGCCCCGACCCGGCCAGCGACAGTTCGACGTGGAGCGTCTCCTTATCCGAACGGCTGCTGTTCAGGTCGACGATGTCGGCGACTTCGGCCTCGAAGGGGTGGCTGCGCGAATAGGCGGCGGGCCGTCGGGTGTCCAGTTGGATGACGTCTCCGCCGCTGCCCGCTTGCGCGGCCTCGTTGGGCTCGCCCAGGCGGTTCAGCGCCTTGCCGATCCACGCGGCGGCCGGTGCCTCGAAGTCGAGGTCGCAGTCGATGCGCTCGGCCATCCGCTCGCCGCCCAGCTCGGCCAGCCGGGCGTCGATGCGCTTGCCGGTTTCGCAGAAATTCACGTAGGCGGAATCGCCCAGCGCCAGGACCGCAAAGCGCACGCCCTCGAAGCGGGGCGCATCCTCGGCCATCAGGGCGTTATAGAAGCCGGTCGCGCGCTCCGGCGGCGAACCTTCCCCCCACGTGCTGGCGATGACGAGAAGGTTGCGGGTCTTGGCGATGTCCGCCGGGGTCGCGTCGGCCATGTCGGCAACCGTCGCGGCGAAGCCCTGGCGGGCCGCCGCCTTCTTGGCGTCGGCGGCCAATTCTTCGGCGTTGCCGGACTCGGTGGCGAACAGGATGGTCAGCGGCTGGCGCGCTACGGTCGTCGGCGCCGCCGTTTCGACCGGCCGCCCGGCCGCCTGATAGCCGGCCAGGAAGCCGCTCAGCCAAACCCGCTGTTCGGCGTCGGTGTCGGCCATCACCCGGTTGAGCAGGTCGATCTGTTCGCGCTCGAAGGGCGCCGTAACGGGGATGACGGGGGCGGCAAGAGTCGACATGAGCTTTCCTGACGGGGCTAAGGAGGGCCGCAGCTCCGGCGCACGGCCACGAAAAGGTATAATATACAAATTAAAATGTGTATATTATTTATATTTAACTATATAAATACGATATAAATTCAGTCAACAACATTCTGCGACGGTAGATTGATTCGCGGGCGACGGGTTGCCCGGCATGGCGTTCTGGATCTTTTTGGTGGGCGGCAAGGGAACGCGCCTGGGCTCGCTCGCCGCCGACACGCCGAAGCCATTGCTGCCGGTGGGCGGCCGGCCGTTTCTCGACTACCTGCTCGATCGTGCGGTCTGCCTTGGGGCCGACGAGATTTTGCTGCTTGCCGGGCATCTCGCCGGAAAGGTCGTGGCGTCCTATCACGCCCGGCCCTGGAATGGCGTGCCGGTACGCTGCCACGTCGAGGCCGAACCCATGGGGACGGCGGGGGCGTTGCGCCAGGCCTCGGCGCAGCTGCCGGCGCGCTGGGTCCTGATGAACGGGGATACGCTGTTCGACGTCGATCCCGCCCGTCTCGACCAGTCGGGAGAAGAATGGATGGTCAGCATGGCCCTGCGTCGGCTGGACGATACGGCTCGGTCGGGCACGGTTTCTCTCAAGGACGGGCGGGTGGACGAGTTTCACGAGCGCGGAACGGGCGGGCCCGGGCTGGTCAATGCCGGCGTTTACGTCATGCGCCGCGAAACCGTCGCCCTGCTCCTGGAATTCTACGATTTCGCCATCGAGGTCGCGACCGAGGCGCCCTTCGCAACCGACGAGGCCGACCGGTTGATCGCCTTGGCGCGGAACCAGGCCCGGCATACTCCGGAAGAAGCGTTAAGCGACGTCGAGGCCTTGCTGGCCCGCATGAAGGCGTTGCCGGCCGAAGCCGGCCTGGAACTGTGCCGGTTCGTCGATCGGCACCGCGCGCTCTTCGATGTCGCCGACGCTGCTTTGCCCCGGTCCGAACCGGTACCGCGGGGACGACGGAAAGCGGCGATACAATAGGCGACCGCTCAACGCATCTTGGACGGAAGCCACAGCGACAGTTCCGGGACCAGGATGATCAGCGTGAGAATGGCAAGCATCGTCAGATAGAAGGGCGTGAAGCCCTTGACGGCGTCCTCGATGCTGATGCGGGCGATCGAGCAGCCGACGAACAGTGACGTGCCAACCGGCGGCGTACACAGGCCGATTCCCAGGTTGACCATCATGATGATGCCGAAATGGATCGGGTCGAAGCCGACCGCGGTCACCACCGGCAGCAGGATGGGGGTCATCAGCAGGATCAGGATTCCCATATCGACCAGCATGCCCAGAACCAGCAGCAGCAGGTTGACCATAAGCATGACGACCAGCGGATCGCTGGAAACGCTGGTGAAAAATGCCGATACCATCACCGGAACCTTCAGCCAGGCCAGCAGGAAGGCAAAGACCGATGACGCCCCGATGATGGCAATGATCATCGACAAGGTCTTCAGCGAGCGCAGGAAAACGTTCAGCACGTCCCGCGGGCCCAGGGACCGGTAAACGAACACGGTGATGATCAGGCCGTAGACCGAGGCGACCGCGGCCGACTCGGTGGCGGTAAAAATGCCGAACAGGATGCCGCCGATGATGATGAAGATGACGAACAGGCCGGCGATCGCATCGAGGAAGATGCGGAGGGATTGTCGCAGGGAATAGGTATCGCCGCGCGGAAACTTCTTCAGGACGGCAATGACGTAGCACACCGTCATCAGGCTGCAACCGAACAGGATGCCCGGGATATAGCCGGCGATGAACAGTTTGCTGATCGACAGACCTCCCGCCGCGAGGGCGTAATAGATCATGTTCTGGCTGGGCGGGATGATGATGCCCTGCACCGAACCCGAGACGGTTACCGCGGTCGCGAAATCGGCGGGATACCCTTTCTTTTTCATCAGGGGGATGAGAAAGGTGCCGATAGCCGACACGTCGGCCACCGAGGAACCGGAAATCCCGCCGAACAGCATGCTCGCCAGCACATTGACCATGGCCAGGCCACCGCGCACCTTGCCGACGACGGCGTCGGCAAGCCTGATGATCTTGTCCGACATGCCGCCGTCGCTCATGAGTTCGCCGGCGATGATGAAGAAGGGGACGGCAAGGAACGTGAAGCTGTTCAAGCCGGAGACCATCTTCTGCAGCAGCACCACCAGGGGAATGTCCAGGTACAGTCCACAGGTCACCGAGGCGGCGATCAGGGCGACGGCAATGGGCACCCGGATCAGGATCAGCCCGAAGAAAGCCGCCAACAAGATGATCAGCGCGGTGGCGTCCGTGGTCATTCAGATCCCTCCAGCCGCTCGATGATCGAGGTTGCGGCGAAGGCGTCCGGCCGGAACAGGTGTATGCCGGCGTAGAAGGCGGTCAGGCCACCCGACAGGATCAGGCTGTAATAGAGAACGGCTTTCGATATCCCGAGGGCGGGCATGCTCTGGATGGCGGTCTTGGCAACCAGCACGCCGCCGTAATGGATCATCAGTCCGGCGAGGATCAGAATCAGCACGTCGGACAGGATCTGCAAAACCCGAATGGCGGCGTCCGGCAAGTTGCGGGTCAACGAATGGAGCGCGATGTGGTAGTTGTGCCCGAACCCCAGCGCCATGCTCATATAGCCGAACCAGATCAGGATCAGCAGGGTCAGTTCCTCAGACCAACTGGTCGGATCGTTGAACACGTAGCGCAACACGACCTGTGAAAAGATGATCGCCAGCATGGCGATCAACTGGATGGCGCAGAGATACACCACCGTATGGTCGATGAAGACAACGATCCGCCGGATCATACCTACTTCTTCCTCGCCATCCGCCCGTCCTTTCAGAACCCATGCGACCGGAAAACCGCGGGGGCGACGGGTGGTCGTCCCCGCGGCAAGGCATTGCGGGCGTTACTTGACGGATTCGATCCGCTTGAGCATGTCCGCGTAGTCGGGGAACGTCGCATAGATTTCGTTGACCGCCTTGCGGAACGGCGCGTTGTCGATGGTTGTGATGACGACGCCGGCGGCGATGGCTTTCTTCTTGGCCTCTTCGTTGCCCTTGACCATGAGATCGCGCTCGAAGATGGCGGCTTCCATGCCGGCGGCCAGGACGGCCGTCCGGTGTTCCTTCGAAAGGGAATCCAGCTTGTCCTTGCTCATCAACAGCATCGCCGGCGGGCTCAGGTGGTTGTCCTCGGTGAAGAAGGGAGCGACCTCGAAGTGGCCGGAGGTCACATAGCTGACATAGTCGTTCTCCGCCCCGTCGATGACGCCGGTCTCAAGGGCCGAGTAAACCTCGCCATAGTTCATCGGGGTCGGCGTGGCACCCAGCAGCTTGACCATCTGGATCGAGATCGGCGCCGGCTGGACGCGGATCTTCTTGCCCTTGAGGTCGCTCAGGCTTTTGATCTGCTTGCCCTTGATCGTATAGAAGGAGCGGGTTCCGGCCTCCATGTAACCGAGATTGACCAGGCCCTGCTTCTCGAGCGCGGCATCGACCTCCTTGCCGATCTTGCCGTCGAGCACCTTGAACTTGTGGTCGATGTCACGGAACACGTAAGGCAGCGTGAAGACGCCCACTTCCTTGACCACGTTGCCGACCACCACGCTGTTCACGCGGGCAAATTCGATCGCGCCAAGCTGGGCCTGCTCGATGGTCTCGGGCTCCTGGCCAAGTTGGGCGGCGGTATAGACAGACACCTCGATTTCGCCGTTGGTCTTTTCTTTGACCAGCTTGGCGAAGTGATGCATGGCGACGGAAACCGGATTGTTTTCCGGCTGGTTCTCGGCCAGGCGCATCGTGATCTTGGCGGCGCTTGCCGGATGGATTCCGCCCAATGCCATCGCGGCGATGGCGACGAGGCCGAGGCCCCAGAAGGTTTTCGATTTCATGATCTCTTCTCCTGCTCCCCATGTGGAAGGTTCGGTCGAGGCGTGTTGCTCCATATCCATGGACCGAGATGGACCCGCGCGATTTGCGGCCCGTTCTCGCCATCGATCCATTCAATGAAATCGGCCCATTCGCCGATTGCCGGTACACTCCGCGTCTCTGCGATCGCGTGCAGCGGATTGACGCGGCAGAGCCGCAGGATGTCATCCCATCCGAAGTCGAACCACGCCATGACGTTGCGGACCATTTGGTCCATCGATACCGACGATCCGGCCAGGTACGGCGACCCGGGGATGCGGACCACGCCGTCCGGGCTGCGCTCGATCCGCGCTTCGCCGATGGTATAGATCCCAGCCGGCGTGTTCGGTCCGGCCGCGGCGGCGGCATCGGACGTCAGGATGGAGCGGCGCACCGTCTTGGCTCGCAGCCAACTGCGAAGAACGGCCGACGGGATGTGGATGCCGTCGGCGATGAAGCCGGCGAACAGCCCGTCTTCGGCAAGCTGGGAGAACAGGGGGTTGTCGTTTTTCGCAAGCTGGTGGGGTAGGCCATTGCCGAGATGGGTGGACAAGGTCGCCCCGGCCTCGACGGCCCTGTGAATGGTTTCGGCGTCGGCGGCGGTATGGCCGATGGAGCAGGTGATGCCGCGGGCGCGGAGGATGGGAATCAACTCGATGACGCCGGGCACCTCCGGAGCCATGGTCAGGATGCGGATCGGCTTGCGGCGGCCGGCCAGAAGGCGTTCGACCGTCGCCAACGAAGCCGGCTTCATGGCATCGGCCGGGTGGCAGCCGGAATATCCGCCCTGCGTCGAAAGAAAGGGCCCCTCGACATGATAGCCCATCACCATCTGCTGTCCGAGAGCGCTTGCGGCGATGGCGCGGTCGAGGGCATCGAGGCGCTCCACCAAGTCGTCCTCGTCCGCGGTGATCAGCGTCGGCAGAAACCGGGTAACCCCGCAAGCCAGGAGTTCGTGAAGCGCGCCCTCGAACGTCGCCGGCGGTAATGTGGCGGCATTGAAATCAACGCCCGCGAAGCCGTTGACCTGGATGTCCACGAGGCCGCAGGTGACGCAGGGCGCGCGGATTGGCGTGGTCTCCGCGGGGCGGCAGGGCAGAACGGAATCGATCCGTCCATGCGCATCGACGGCAATGTCGAACCGAGGCGCCTCATCGCCGAAATACACCCTGAAAGTCGAAGATGCGGCTCGTGCGATGAATGCCATGGCCCGTCAGGTGCCTGTGGAGGAAGACGAAAGTAGGGAGGCGGAAGCCGCATCCAGATACAGATGGGCGTCGGCATGGTCGCGCAGGATCGAGGCGGGCCTCAGGTTCGACACCGGTTCCTCCAGGCAGGCCTTCACGGCGGGCGCCTTACGAGCATCGGGCACGGTGCAGATGATGGTTGCGCTCTTCATGATTTGTCGGATCGACATCGACACTGCCCGGGCCGGCACATCGTCCAGCGTCGCGAACCAACCCTCGCCCATTTGCTGGCGCCGGCAAGGTTCGTCCAACTCGACGACGATGTAGGGGGTTTCAATTTCGAAATCGGCCGGCGGGTCGTTGAATGCCAGATGGCCATTCTCGCCGATGCCGACAAAGGCGACATCGATCGGGTCTCGCACAATCGCGTTCCCCAGGCGGGCCAGTTCGCCCTCCAGATAGGCGGCGTCGCCTTCCACGAACACGAAACGGCCAAGGTCGGGGACCTTGGCGAGGAATCGCTCCTTCAGGTATTTGCGGAAGCTGGCCGGATGGCTCTCGGGAAGGCCGATGTATTCATCCAGGTGAAATGCCGTGACTTTCGACCAATCGATGCCGGGGAGTTCAACCAGGGCGGCCAGCAAATCGAACTGGCTTGCGCCGGTGGCCAGGATGATGGCGGCCTTTCCCTTGCTCGCAATGGCCTTGCGGATCGCTTCGGCGCCGCGAATGGCGCCATCCCGGCCGGCTTCCTGGGCGGTATCGCGTCGATAGACCTGCACCGGACTCCTCCTCAACCTGAACCTTGCACTGATTTAATAACTTATGGTGTAATCAAATCAAGGTCAATTTTCGCTGTTGGACCTTTTGGCGGAAAGAGGGAGGAATGCTCGGCCGTCTGAATCATTGGGACCCTCCCGCGGTGGCGACCGCGGCGGACCGAAACAAGGCCAGGATTTACACCCATATCTGCGCGTCGCCGGAGGTCACCCGCAAGCAGATCGCCAGTGACCTGAAAATCCGCCCCGCCACGGTGTCGGCCCTGGTGGCCGGCCTGCTGGAACACCGTCTGGTCCGCGAGGGTGAACCCTTCGTTGAGAACCGCAAGGGCCGTCGGGAGATCCCCCTGACGCCGGTGCCCGACCGCTTTGCCGCCATAGTCGTGCATGTGGTGTCCAACACGGTCCGCGCCACCCTGGTCGACATGGCGGGCAACGTTCGGGCCGAAAGAAAGGTCGATCGACCGATCGATTTCATGGCGGAAAACGCCGATCTGGAGACCCTGTTCGCTTCGTTGGTCGAGGAACTCCGGCCGTGCGTGACGCCTGGCATGGACCTGGAGGGGATCGTTCTGGCCTTGCCCGGGTTGGTCGACGAGCTTTCGGGCGTTTGGATCTTTTCCTCCCGGTGGCCGAGGATGAGGGAGATGACCTTCGGGGAACTGGCCCGGCGGAGCGGCCTGAAGGTGCTGGTCAGCAAGAACCTCAATGTCGAGCTTGAACATTACCTTACCGTCCATCCGGAAGCGGCGGAGGGAGGGACCCTGTTCGTCCACTGGGGATTCGGAATCGGCGCTGCCTATGCCCATGACGGCCAGATCTTGCGGCCCCATGGCGGAGGATTCGGTGAACTGGGTCACTGGCTCGGCGGCGCGCAGATGGACCGCCAATGCCTGTGCGGAAAACGCGGCTGCCTGGAAACCGAAGCCGCCCTCTGGGCCATTCTCCCGGAAATCCGGCACGCCTATCCGGATGCGCCGGGCGATGAATGGGCCTTCGAGGATTTCCTGGCGCGGATGGATCTGGCCAAGTGCACAGTCATTCGGCGGGCGACCGAACGTTTCGTCACTGCCTTGCACGATCTTCAAATGGTGTTGTTCGCCCGGACCATCGTCGTGACGGGGCCGTTCGTGCAGGATGCGGGCATCTTCGATCGTCTGAGGACCGGCCTGCTCGGCCTGCTTCCCACCTACGCCAGGAAAGACCTGAAACTGGCCACCGCAAGGCATGTTGCGGCGGACGAGATCATCGGCGCCGCAGCCCCGTTCTTCGAGGCGGCACTGCGCGATCATCTGAACCTCCCCGACTGATGCGGCGCGTGCCGGAAAGCCGCAACACGGAGGAATCTCTTATTTTCAGGGGATAGGTGGTGCCGCCGCACAGAATTGAACTGTGGACCCCGCCCTTACCAAGGGCGTGCTCTACCCCTGAGCTACGGCGGCACCGGGAAATCGGGGCGCACCATGCCACAGTGGACCGACCAACGCAAGCGCCCCTTGACGTTTCCCCAGGCGATGCCCAGGATGCCGGAAAACCACCGTTTCGGGAGGGCCGAGGCCATGTCCGAGCTGTGCCGGCCGAAGCGTCCGGCAAGGGCCGAGAAATCGCGCCAGCGCATGGAGGAACGCCGCCGCCGGCTGGCCGCGGCGCTGCGCGAGAACCTGCAGCGGCGCAAGGAGCAGGCCCGCGCCCGCCAGGCCGAGGCCGTCGCCGCCGGCGAGGCGCCGCCGGAAGCCTCTTCGGAATAACCGGCCGCGCGGGGATGCCCGTACTTGAGGCGGGCGGGCGCATGGGCTAAAACCCGCGGCGGCGATTCGCGCCGGCCCCTGCGGCCGGTCGCATCGGCGCGGCACCCGGCCGGATGTCCCGGCCGACGAACACAAGGACTCCTCCATGGATCGCATCGTCGTTCGCGGCGGCAAGCCTCTCACGGGCTCAATTCCGATCGGCGGCGCCAAGAACGCGTCGCTGCCCCTGATGGCCGCCAGCCTGCTGACCGAGGAGACGTTGACCCTCTCCAACCTGCCGCACCTGGTCGACATCACCACCATGGCGCACCTGCTGGCCGAACTGGGGGTCGACATCGCCATGAACGGCCACGCCCCCAACGGCGGCCACGCCGGGCGCACCTTCGAGTTGACGGCGGCGGCCATCGCCAATACCACGGCGCCCTACGACCTGGTGCGCAAGATGCGGGCCTCGGTGCTGGTGCTGGGCCCGCTCCTGGCGCGCGCCGGGGCGGCCCGGGTGTCGCTGCCGGGGGGCTGCGCCATCGGCACGCGCCCCGTGGACCTGCACCTCTCGGCGCTTGCCAAGATGGGGGCCGTCATCGACATCCGCGAGGGCTACGTCGAGGCCACCGCGCCCAAGGGGCTCAAGGGCGCCAACATCGTGTTCCCGATGGTCAGCGTCGGGGCCACCGAGAACGCCCTGATGGCCGCCGCCCTGGCCGACGGCGAAACCACGCTGACCAACGCCGCCCGCGAACCCGAGGTGGCCGACCTCGCCCGCTGCCTGGTCGCCATGGGCGCCGACATCGAGGGCATCGGCCGAGGCACGGTCACCATCCGCGGCCAAAAGGCCTTGCACGGCGCCCACCATGCGGTGGTGCCCGATCGCATCGAGACCGGGACCTATGCCATCGCGGCGGCCATTTCGGGCGGCGACGTCACCCTGAAGGGCACCCGTTTCGACCTCATCGAGGCCCTGGTCGAAGTGCTGCGCAAGGCCGGCGTCGAGATCTCGGAGATCCCCGACGGAATCAGGGTCAGCCGCGCCAATGGGGCGCTGCGCGGGGCCGACGCCATGACCGAGCCCTATCCGGGTTTCCCCACCGACATGCAGGCCCAGTTCATGGCCCTGATGACGGTGGCCGAGGGCGCCTCGATGATCACCGAGACCATCTTCGAGAACCGCTTCATGCACGTGCCCGAGCTGTGCCGCATGGGGGCCAACGTCAACGTGCACGGGTCTTCGGCCATCGTGCGCGGGGTGCCCAAGCTTTCCGGCGCCCCGGTGATG
This sequence comes from Shumkonia mesophila, assembly GCF_026163695.1. NCBI lineage: Bacteria > Pseudomonadati > Pseudomonadota > Alphaproteobacteria > Rhodospirillales > Shumkoniaceae > Shumkonia > Shumkonia mesophila. The sequence continues at coordinate 173,463 of NZ_JAOTID010000007.1, forward strand.
GCGACCGACCTTCGGGCCTCGGTGTCGCTCATCCTGGCCGGCCTGGCGGCCAGTGGCGAGACGGTGATCAACCGCGTCTATCACCTGGACCGCGGCTACGAACGCATCGAGGAAAAGCTGGCTGCCTGCGGCGCCGACATCGAACGGCTTTCCGACTAGAGCATTGACTCATAACGGTATTTTCGTCATTCCGGACGTTAGGCGAGCCCGGAAATCTCCGGATTTCCGGGTTGCGAGCCTTGCGATCCGGAATCCAGAAGCCGTTCCGGGACGCCTGGACTCTGGATTCCGGATCACTGACTTTCCTTTCCAAATCAAAGATTTGGAGGAAAGTCGTGTCCGGAATGACGGCATAATAGGTTCCCGGCGCCGGGATCGGTGACCCTGTCCTTCCCGACCCCGGAAATGACGAGAATCCGGTTTCGCTCGGATCCGGCAACTCTTTATAAATAAACGGAATTTTCCGGATCGGCCGAAAAAAACCTCGTCATTTCTCGTCATTTTGCCATTTTCGCTTTTTGATTCAAGGGCTTGAGCCGCTTGGTCGTGGCGGTCCCCGAGGGCGCCGCGAAAGACGCTTTCGAGCGTGCCCAGCGGCACGTCCGGCCCGTCGCCGGCCTCGGCGCGGGCGGCGTGGAAGCCGGCGGTGGAATCGCGGCGGAAGCGTTCCTGGCGATGGATCAAGCCGTTGGCGCCCTTGGGCATGGTGACATCTCCTCGCGTGTCGGGATCGAAAAGAAAGGATTCTGACTATAATCCTATTATAGGAAAAAGTCAAGAGCCGAGGCGGCGACGGCAGTGTCCCGCAACCAACGGCGTCGACAGGTCGATCGCCTCGTCCACGGCGCAATGCCCGGCCAGGCTGTCGCGGAATTGCTCCAGGATCTCGATGGCGCTGTCCCCGTAGTCGAAGACGTCGAACAGGCCGCACAGCCGCAACAGGCGATCCCACGTCCAGGAGACTGAGGTCCGGCCTTCGATGCGCTCTCCGACCGGGTCGCGAAAATAGAGCGCGTCGCCGGTAAAGGCCTGCCCGAAAGGCCGGGGATCGAGCGCCACACTCCGACAGCATCCGGCCGGCGCCGCGCAGGACATCGAGTTCGGCCCCCTCGACATCGACCTTGACGAAATCCACCCGATCGACGGCTTCCCTGGCGACGAAGGTATCGAGGCTGACGGCGTCGACCTGGACGGTGGAGCGGACCTTGAGCGTGGTGAAGGGAAAACGATCGAGCCACTTGGGATTGCCGCGATAGAACCCCGACGAATAGGGGAACTGCGTGACGTGGAAGTCCCGGGGGCCATCGGTCATGCCGACGGCATAGGGATAGAAGCGATGATGGGCGTTGTCCGGCTCGGCGTTCAGCCTGGCGCATTCCCGCTCGTCGGGATCGAAGCCGATGACGTCGCAAAACCCGGCGAAGGGCGCCCACAGCCCGCCGGCGCCACCCCGCGCCCCGATATCGACGATGCGATAGCCGCGCTTGGGCTCCGAGAGCAAGGTCGACAGCAGGGCGCCCAGGCGTGGGTTCGGGTTGGGGAATTCAAGCGTCATGATGCATAGCTCCGAGGGCTACGGTTCCGCAGACGCGACACGGCAAGGAACCCGACCTGTCCCGGATGGGCGGCCGTCCCGGGCCGGTCGCGTTCCGCTCCGCCCCAACTGGTCTTCGCCCCGGCGAAGCGGTAGAATGGTCGACGGTCGGGCTTCTTGTTGCGAGGAGGCGTTCATGCCGACGTATTCCTATCATTGCGAGTCCTGCGGCAAGACCTTCAACGTCGTTCAAAGCCTTGCGGAACACATTAAGGAGAAGCCGCCCTGCCCCAAGTGTGGGGGCAAATCGGTGGCCTGGGTGCCGGGCCCGGTGCAGGTGATCACCGGCAAGAAGACCTGAGGGCGGGCGGTCCGGCGCGGGAACGTCCCAAGGCGTTGAAATAAGGGAATAGATTCCGGCGCCGGCGGGATTGACGGAAGGGCCGGAGCCGCCCAGATCATTGTCGCCGGGAACGGCCGGCACCGTTGCCGGCGGCGCCCGACGCCCGTCGGGTGCGCGCGTTACATGTCGCTTCGTGAAGGAGGATGTGTAGCCATGCGTAACGCAAGCGACGTTCTCAAGACACGGTGGCGCGACATCGCCAATCTGATCATCGGGGGATGGTTGTTCGTTTCCCCGTGGGTCCTTACCGACGCCCCGGTTCCCGCGGCGACGTGGAACGCCTATGGAATGGGCGTCGTCATCGCGGTCTTCGCCGTTCTCGCCCTGTTGGACTTCCATGAGTGGGAGGAATGGCTGAGCGTGCTCTTCGGCGTCTGGCTGGTTGCCGCGCCATGGGTGCTCGGCTTCGACGTGGTCGGGGCCGCGGTATGGAACCAGATCGCGGTCGGCGTCGTCGTCGGCCTGATGGCGCTGTGGTCGATCTACGACGTCCACGACGTGCAGGCTCACGCCTGAGGCGAAACGGCCGGCCGGCCCCTGCCGGCGGCCGGGGCTGGTAACGATCTGCGGTTGATTTTCATCTGACCAGAGGCGCCAGGTAAGGCCATCCATTCGGTCAGAATGGGCCTGTACGCTTGACTTTTTGATGTCGTGTCGCGTATATTGGCGGTTGTATATTACGGCATCCGCCGGCGCCGTTCGTGACGGCGCGGGCGGGGCGGGCGACGAACGGACGGACCTGCCGGCGCGGCGTGCCGCGGCGGCAGGGGGTTCCGGCGACGCCGGTTCGGAATCCTCTCTCCGCTCGGGCGCGTTCCGTCGCTCGCACGGATCAACGCCGGCCTGACGGCGCCGCCGGGCCTTTTCGGCCCCCGGAGCCGGGGCGTGAAGAGGAGAGAGCGACCATGTTGTTCGTCGTTGGCGTGGCCTTTCTGATCATCGGCATAACCGTCGCCGCGTGGGCGGCCATGATCTTTCAGGACCGCATCGGGCCGGCGTCGCTTCGGCGGCTGGTCAACAACGCGGTTCTTAGCGTCATCCTGGCGATGTTCGTGGGCAGCGGGCTGATGATCCTGTTCCTGTTCGTCGTCGAATTCAAAACCCAGACCTTCGGGGCGGCCGAGGCGCTTCTGACCCTGGCCATCGCGGCGGCCGGCGTTTTTGCCGTACGCTCGATCGCCAGGCGGCAACGAAGCCGTCACGACCACCCGCACATATCCGCCGGCCACCCGGCCTGACGGCGAACCCTCAACGTCTCCTCTCCGTCCCGCCGGCGGGGAGGGTTGCGGGTCGCGCGCCCCGGAATCCTCCCATCTTGACGGGGGGGCGCCCCCGGACTACGCATTGTCCCCAGCACATCGGTTCATGGCCGGCCCCGGAAGGGCATGGCCGGGAGCGGACGACGGATGATCGGGCGGGTGGGCATGGCGTTGCGCGGCGCGGCCATCAAGGGCCGTGGCGGCGTTCTGCTGGCGCTCCTCGTCCTTCTGCTCGGCGCCGCCCTGACCCCCGCGCTGCCGCCGCCCGTGGTCCTGGGCACCGATGCCGGGCCGATGCTGACCGACACCGCATCGCCCTGGCTCAACGCCCGGCTTCCCAATTCGCAGGCGCATTCCCGTCTGGCGAAGGCTCCGGCGATCGTCTCTTCCCATCGCTGGAAGGCCGCGCCGGCCGGCTCGCCGGGGCCCGATCCCGACACGCTTGCCGTCGATTCGCCCTGGCGTCCGCATCCGGACGCCCCTTGGCCGCCGGCCCTGCCGCGCGTCTCGGCCGTCGCCGCCGTGGCGGCGCCGTACAATCCCTGCGTCCCGCAGGGCCCTCCCTTCCGCGCCGTCTGATCCGGGCGCGCCCGTCGCCGGGCGAACCCGAAAATTCCAACACATCAGCGGTCATGCCGTGACGCTCCCAAGGGCGCGTCCGCGTCCGGCGTCATGGCGGAAAAAGGGAAATAACCATGCTTTTTGTTTTCGGCGTCGCCTTCGTCGTTCTGGGCGCGGTCTTCACCGTCGCCTCGCGCGCGATTTTCTATAACGGGATGCTTTCGGCCGGCGCCCGCGGCTGGATCGGGGGCGAGACGACGAGCGTCGCCCTCGCCACCCTGGCGGGGGTTGGAGTCGTGATGGTTCTTCTCTTCTTCGTCGGCGGGTCCGATCTCGGCGTCGTGTCGACCGTCCTGGCCGCCGCCATTGCGGCGGCCGGCGTTTATGGCGTTCGCGCCATCCATCGGCGGAGCGGACTGGACAACGAGGCGGCGGGGCTTTTCGCCACGCTGGAACAGCCGGTACCGGCGGCCGAATAGCGCAGGCAATCGACATCCCATGCTCCGGGGGGCGGCTACGGGATTCACGCATCTCGGACACCGTGCTTATCTCCCTCTCCGCCCCCAGGGGGCGGAGAGGGTCGGTCCAGCGGAGCCGGATCAAGGGAGGTGAGGTGGGGATTTCGGGCATTCCCCCCGCGAACACGACGGCGGCACCTCCACCTCACCCTCCCCATCGCTGGCGCGACGGGTCCCCGCCCTCTCCCCCGCCGTGCGGCGGAGAGGGCGAATTTATGCGGCTTTCGCTACCAGCCGAGATGTGTGAACCCGATAGGGGGGGCGGGGCGTCCCCGCCCCCCCATTGCGGTGTCCCGCCGCCGCATCGGCCTCAACGGGCCATCAGCACCGGCAGTTGGGCGTGCGCCATGACGTGGCGGGTGACGCCCCCGAACATTCGCTCCTGCAGGCGGGTGTGGGTATAAGCCCCCATCACCAGCAGGTCCGATTTCATCTCGGCGCACTTGTCGAGGATCGCCTCGCCGGCCGAACGGTTGCGGCGGTCCGCCAGGACATGGCGGCCCGCCTGGATGTCATGGCAGGCCAAATAGGCGCCGAGGCGCCGGCCGGCCGAGCCCGGCGTGCGGGCGCTCTCGGCGACGATGATGTCCACCGCGTCGGCGGCCCCGATCAGATCCATCGCCGCGGCGACGGCCCTGGCGCTCTCGGCGCTGCCGTTCCAGGCGATGGCCATTCGCCCGTACGCGGCGGCGGCGGGACGCGGCGGCACCACGAGGATGGGCCGGCCCGAGCCGTCGAGAATCTGGTTGATGAGGTCCTCGTAGCCGGCTCCGCTGTCGGCGACCGGGCGCCCGACGAAAACGAGGTCGGCCAGCCTGGCCTGGCGCACCACCCGGCAACCGCGGTCGAAGTCGGTGTAGGCGTCCCAGTGGGCCGAGGGCGGCGGCGCCGTCTCGTCGGCAACGGCGGGAAGATGGAAGCGCCGGCAACTGTCATCGAACTCCTGGCGGGCCTTGCCAAGGAACGACGCCTCGTGATTGTGCACCTGCGTGACCGCCTGCTCGATGCGTTCACGCATCGATTCGTCGGCGACCGACATCAGGTCCGGATTCCAGAGGCCGGGATAGGGAAGAAGGACCTCCAGCCTGGCCTGCCAGCGCGACCCGAAGGCGCAGACCGTCTCCAGGAGAGAACGGTTGGAGGCACGATAGTCCAGAACCGCGAGCAATGCTCTCATCGACATGGCACACCTCCTCATGTCGGAATCAGCAGCTTCGGCCGTTCCCCAGTATATCATGTTTCGGCCTCGACGGGGACGGCCCGCCGAACGTCATGCGGCTGGCAATGGGCCGGCGGCGTCCCCACCTAAGAGCATGGACATCGACGACGCGGACGGAGGCCGGCCCTCGAAGGGGCCCCGGCATGCCGAAGGGGACCGTGACGCGATGGCGACCAGTTCCCCCTTTGGCTGCGAGTTGATTCCCCCATGCCTGGTTTGTTTCGCCTTCCGACGGCTCGGCTGCGGGCCGTCGCCGATTCCTATTGCTTGGCCGAGACGGTACCGTTCGTCCTGGCCCACCTCGCCTGCCTGGCCGCCGTGTGGACCGGCGTGTCGCCGGCCGACGTCGCGCTGGCCTTCGGGCTCTATGCGCTGCGCATGTTCGGGGTGACCGCCGGCTATCATCGCTATTTTTCGCATCGCACCTTCAAGACCGGCCGCGTCTTCCAGTTCATCCTGGCCTTCATCGCCCAGTCCTCGGCCCAGCGCGGCATCCTGTGGTGGGCGGCCAACCACCGCCACCACCACCGCTTCTCGGATACCGAGGAGGACGTCCATTCGCCGGTGCTGAGAAGCTTCTGGCACGCCCACATGGGGTGGATCTTCACCGAGCGCTATGCCAGGACCGAGCTTTCCGCCGTGCCCGACCTGGCCAAATTCCCCGAGCTGGTGTGGCTGGATCGCCATCCCTACCTGCCGGCCGTGGTGCTGGGCCTGACGGTCCTGGCGGCGGCCGGCTGGTCGGGCCTGGTGGTCGGCTTCTTCTGGTCGACGGTGGCGGTCTGGCACGCCACGTTCGCCATCAATTCGCTGGCCCACGTCATCGGCCGCCGTCGCTATCTGACGGCCGACCAGTCGCGCAACAACTGGTGGCTGGCGCTCATCACCTTCGGCGAGGGCTGGCACAACAACCATCATCATTACCAGGGGGCGGCCTGCCAGGGCTTCCGCTGGTACGAGATCGACGTCAGCTATTACCTGCTGAAGGGCTTGGCGGCGGTCGGCCTGGTCAGCGACCTGCGCGTGCCGCCGGCCGAGGTGGTGCGGGCCGAGCAGCGCCTGGGGCGCGCCGTCGTCGAGAAGGCGGCCGGCCAGTTGGCCGCCCGTTTCGAGGCCGAGCGCATCGTCGCCGACGTCAGGGCCGCGCTGGCCGGGCGCTGGGCCGCCCTGACCGGCGGCCGGTCGGTCGAATCGGCGCGCCTGGAACTGGCCCAGTTCCTCCAGAGCGTTCATCTTCCCGCCATGCCGACGGCGGCCGAGATCAAGGCGCAGGCGGCGGCGATGTTCGTCGACACGCCGTCGATCAACGATATCGTCGAGCGGGCCCGCCAGCGGCTGATCGAGACGGTCTGCGAAATGGCGTTGGGCCGGCCGGCGGAGACCCCTGCCGGCGCCTGATACCCCGCGCCGCCGCCTCACGGTCCTGTGGCGGTCCCGGCCGAAACCCGGTATGAATGCCAAAGCGCGCGGCGAAAGCCGCGGGTTTTGGCGCGTGCGAAGGATGACAGCGGGAGAAGGACGGTCGATGCCGGTACGGCTCAGTTCGCGGGACGGGGATTTCGAGAAGCGGTTCGCGGCGCTGGTCGCCGCCAAGCGCGAGGCCGAGGCCCATGTCGGACCGGTGGTGGCCGAGATCCTGAAGGCCGTGCGCGAGCGGGGCGACGAGGCCGTCATCGCCTTCACCGAGAAGTTCGATCGCCTCAAGCTGACCGCCGCCACGTTGAAGGTTTCGGCCGCCGAGGTCGAGGCCGCCGTCGCCGCCTGCGCGCCCGACACCCTGGCGGCGCTCGACCTCGCGGCCGGGCGCATCGCCGACTATCACCGCCGCCAATTGCCGGAAGGCCTGAACTACGTCGATTCCGTCGGCCTCAGGCTGGGCTATCGCTGGACGGCGGTGGCGGCCGCCGGGCTGTACGTGCCGGGCGGGCTTGCCGCCTATCCCTCCTCGGTGCTGATGAACGCGCTGCCGGCCAAGGTGGCGGGCGTGCCGCGCCTAGTCATGGTGGTGCCGGCCCCCGACGGCGTGCTCAACCCGCTGGTGCTGGCCGCCGCCCGCATCGCCGGGGTGGACGAGATCTATCGCATCGGCGGCGCCCAGGCGGTCGCGGCGCTGGCCTTCGGCACCGCCACCATCGCCCCCGTGGACAAGATCGTCGGGCCCGGCAACGCCTATGTGGCCGAGGCCAAGCGCCAGGTGTTCGGCACCGTCGGCATCGACATGATCGCCGGGCCGTCCGAGATTCTGGTGGTGGCCGACCGCTTCAACGATCCGGCGTGGATCGCCGCCGATCTGTTGTCCCAGGCCGAGCACGACCGCGCCGCCCAGGCCGTGCTGATCACCGACGACGCCGCGTTCGCCGAAGCCGTCGAGCGGGCGCTGGAAGGGCACCTGAAGACGCTGCCGCGCGCCGACATCGCCGGCGCCAGCTGGCGCGATTTCGGCGCCGTCGTCGTGGTGGGCAGCCTCGACGAGGCGCCCGCCCTGGTCGACCGCCTGGCGCCCGAGCACCTGGAACTGGCCACCGAAGATGCCGGGGCGCTGGCCGGGCGCATCCGCAACGCCGGGGCCATCTTCATCGGCCGCTTCACGCCCGAGGCGGTGGGCGATTACGTGGCCGGGCCCAACCACGTGCTGCCGACCTCGGGCAGCGCCCGGTTCTCCTCGGGCTTGGGCGTGCTCGATTTTCTCAAGCGCACGTCGCTGGTCGGCGGCGACGCCGCCAGCCTGGCGGCGGTGGGGCCGGCCGCCGTGACGCTGGCCCGGGCCGAGGGCCTGGATGCCCACGCGCTGTCGGTGGCGATCCGCCTCAACGCCGGCCCGGCCGATTGAGGAACCGTGGCCGGCGCCCCCTGCATCAAGGACCTGGTGCTGGAGGACGACCGGCGGGTGCGTCTCAGCCCCAATGTCGAACATGAACGGCGGGTCGCCGTCCACGACCTGCTCGAGGCCAACGTCTTCGAGCCGGTGGGCGATTTCGCCGGGCCGTTCGTCCTGCACCTGGGCCTGGAGGGCGGCAGCCTCATCTTCAACGTGCACGACGAGGCGGACCGGCCGCTGGTCAGCTTCTCGCTGCCGCTGGGCGACTTCCGCAGTCTGATCAAGGACTACTTCACGGTCTGCGAGACCTACTTCAACGCCATCAAGACGCTGAGCCCGTCGCGCATCGAAGCCATCGACATGGGCCGGCGAGGGCTGCACAACGAGGGCTCGACGCTGATGGCCGAGCGCCTGGCCGGCAAGGTCAGGATCGACACCGACACGGCGCGCCGGCTGTTCACCCTCCTGTGCGTGCTGCATATCCGGGGATAGGGCGATGCCGGACCTGCCATCCGCCGTCCTGTTCGCCTGCACCAACAACTCGATCCGCTCGCCGATGGCCGAGGCCATCCTCAAGTTCCTGCACGGCCGCCAGATCTACGTCGACTCGGTGGGCGTCCACGAGCGCGAGGTCGACGGTTTCGCCGTCGCCGTCATGGACGAGATCGGCATCGACATCAGCGGTCATCGGCCCAAGACTTTCGAGACGCTCGAGGATACCAGCTACGACGTCGTCGTCTCGCTGTCGCCCCAGGCCCAGCACAAGGCCGTCGAGATGACGCGCGTCATGGCCTGCGAGGTGGAATTCTGGCCCACCTTCGATCCCTCGATGATCGACGACGAAAACCGCGAGGTGCGCCTGCAGGCCTATCGCGACGTGCGCGACCAGCTGATGCGCCGCATCAAGGAGCGTTTCCCCCTGGCGCCGACGGCCGATCTGTGAGCGGCACCGCCGATTTTCCGGGCGGAGCCATGCGGGAGGCGCCGGAACAACAGCCGGAAAACTTTGGAAAACACTTGACCGGGGCGGCCCGGACGGCCACTTTGAGCCCGCCGCAACCACAACAGAGAAGGGATATATGGCCAAAGAAGAGGTGCTTGAATTCAGCGGGGTCGTGACCGAGCTTCTGCCCAACGCCATGTTCCGGGTGAAGCTGGACAACGACCACGAGATCCTGGCTCATACCGCCGGCAAGATGCGCAAGCACCGCATCCGTGTCCTGGCCGGCGACAAGGTCAACGTCGAAATGACGCCCTACGATCTGACCAAGGGTCGGATCACCTTCCGCTTCAAATAGCCGCGCCCGCTTCGGCCGGCTTCGGAGAGCCAAGGATGTCCGACGACCGGACCGATCGCGAGAAGCCGCTTTTCGTGCTCGCGTCGGCATCGCCGCGTCGGCGCGACCTGTTGACCCAGGTCGGCCTGGCCCCCGATCGCATCGTTCCCGCCGAGATTGACGAGCGCCCGCGCCCGCGCGAACTGCCCCGCGACGTGGCCCGCCGGCTGGCCGAGGCCAAGGCCGGTGCCATCGCCTCGCAGTTTCCCGGCGCCTTCGTGCTGGGCGCCGACACCGTGGTCGCCTGCGGGCGGCGCGTGCTGCCCAAGGCCGAGGAGGAGGGGGAGGCCAGGGCCTGCCTCGCGCTGCTGTCGGGCCGTCGCCACCGGGTGATGGGCGGCGTCGCGCTGATCGATCCGACGGGCCGGCTGGTCAGCCGGCTGGTGGTGACGGCGGTGACCTTCAAGCGGCTGGAACCCGCCGAGGTCGACCGTTATCTCGCCAGCGGCGAGTGGCGGGGCAAGGCCGGCGGCTATGCCATCCAGGGGCTGGCGGCGCTTTACGTGCGCCAGATCGTCGGCTCCTACTCCAACGTCGTCGGCCTGCCGCTGTTCGAGACGGCGGCCCTGTTGAAAGGGCTGGGCTACGCCCCCCGTTCGGCCCCATAATCCGGCCGTGTCGACCGATGAAATCCTGATCGAGGCGGGGCCGGGCGAGACGCGCATCGCGCTCATGGAGGGCGGGCGGCTCCGCGAACTGGTGGTGGCGCGCCCCGGCGACGGCAGCGTCGTCGGCAACGTCTATCTGGGCCGCGTCGAGCGCGTGCTGCCGGGCATCGGGGCGGCCTTCGTCGACGTCGGGCTGGAGCGGGCCGGCTTTCTCGGCCTGGCCGAGGCCCGGCCGGCCGGCCATGCCGCAGGCCAAGCGGGTGCGCCCGCCGCCGACCGCATCGGCGACTATCTGTCCGAGGGCGACGCCGTGCTGGTGCAGGTGCAGCGCGATGCGGTGGCCGACAAGGGCGTCAAGCTGACCACCCACATCGGGCTCACCGGCCGCGCCCTGGTGCTGCTGCCCGGGGTGGGCGACATCCTGCTTTCCAGGCGCATCATGGGCGAGGCCGAAAGGGCAAGGCTGGAGGCCCTGCTGGGCGACCTGGCGGAAGCGGGCGAGGGGCTGATCCTGAGAACCGCCGGCATGGACGCGCCGGCCGAGGCCCTGGGCCGGGAGTTGGAAACGCTGCGCGGCCTCTGGCGCGTCATCCAGGAAAGACGGCGGGACGGCCGGCCGCCGGCCTGCCTGCTGGCCGAGCCGACGGCGCCCTTCCGGGTGCTGCGCGACGAGGCGGGGCCGGAGGTGCGCCGCATCGTCGTCGAGGGCGCGCGCATGCTGGCCGAGCTGGCCGCCTTCTGCCGCGAGCAGGCGCCGGGGCTGGAGGCCAAACTGCGCGGCCACGCCGAAGAGGCGCCGCTGTTCGAGGCCTTCGGCGTCGAGGAGCAGATCGAGGCGGCGCTGGCCGAGCGGGTGGCGCTGCCCTCGGGCGGCAGCCTGATCATCCAGCCGACGGCGGCGCTGACCGCCATCGACGTCAACACCGGCGGCCGCTCGGAAAGCGGCGGGCCCGAGGAGACGGCGCTTGCCACCAACCTGGAGGCGGCCGAGGAGATCGCCCGCCAGTTGCGCCTGCGCAACCTGTCGGGCATGCTGGTGGTCGATTTCGTGCCGATGCGCCGGCGTCCCCATCAGGCCGAGGTGCTGGCCCGCCTGCGCTCGGCGGTGGCCGACGACCGCGTGGCCACCCATGTCTTCGGTTTCAGTCCGCTGGGGGTGGTCGAAATGACGCGGCCCCGCCATGGCCAGACCCTGGCCGAACGGCTGACCGTGCCCTGCCGGGCCTGCGCCGCCAGCGGCCGGGTCAAGAGCCCGGCCGCCGTCGCCGCCGCGATCCTGCGCCGCGTGCTTGGCGAGGCGCGGCTGGCGCCCGGAGCCGTCCTCGAGGTGGCGGCGCCGCCGGCCGTGGTCGAGATGTTGGGAACGGGGTTGTCTCGGGCGTTGGCCGAGACCGAGGAAAAACTGGGAGCGCCGCTTAGCCTGAACGCCGATGCCGCCCTGGCGGCCGACGCCTTTAAGGTGACGGCCAGGCGCCGGACGGAGGAAGGACATGACTGACGACACCGCAAGCCGGCCGGACGCAAAGGTCATCCCGCTGGTCCGCCGCCGGCGCTGCCCGATCTGCGGCAAGCCGCAGGTGCACGCCTATCGGCCGTTCTGTTCGCAGCGCTGCGCCGACCAGGACCTCGGCCGCTGGCTGACCGGCGGCTATCGCATCGCCGCCGAGGACGAGCCCGATCTGGACGACGATCAGGCCGACGACGGAACCTGATCCCCGGCCCGCCCTGCCGCGTCGCGCCGGCTCTGGCGGATGTTGAAGGCCAGCAGCACCAGCACGGCGCCCAGGGCCACGAACTCCCACACCGATCCCAACGGCCACAGCAGGACCACGCCGAGGAACAGCATCGCGAGGCGCATCGGCCGGCCGATCCGGGTTTCCATGTAGCCGCGGATGGCGGCGACCACGCAATACATGCCGCCGATCCCGAAGAAAAAGATCTTGAAGGACAGGGCGAGGTCCGACGACAGGAACGGCGTGTAGGCGAACAGCAGCGGAATGATGAAGAACGCCATGCCGACCTGGAAGGCGGTGACGCCGGTCTTCCACGGCGGGCTGTCGGCGATGGCGCAGGCGGCGTAGACCGCCAGGCACACCGGCGGCGTCAGGTTGCTGAACTGGGCCAGCCAGAAGATGATCATATGCGCCGACAGCAGCGCCTGCGTCTGGTTGGCGGCGCTGACCGTCTGTTCGATGACGCTGGTCGCCATGTCCGGCGGCACCAGGGCCAGCATGGCCTTGACGGCCTCGACCGGCATCGGCTTGCCGAGCATGCCGGCCTGGTCCGGCGCGACCAGCATCAGCACCGCCTTGACCGTATCGACCACCTGGCCGGAGGCGATCAGGCTGACCGCCTCGGAGTGGGTGATGAGGTTGTAGAGCGCCGGCGCCGAAAGGGTGCCGAGCACGATGTAGGCCGCCGTGGTGGGCAGCCCCATGCCCAGGATGATGGAGGCAAGGCTGACCCACAGGATGGTGATCAGCAGGCTGTCGCCGGACCAGCGGCTGATCATCAGCGAGAACGTGTTGCCGACCCCGGTGGTGCCGAGCACGTTGACGACAAGGCCGATGGTGACCAGCAGCACCGCCGTCGGCACCATGTTGCGGGCGCCCTTTGCCAGCGCTTCGCAGATCGCCCGCGGCCCCATCCGCTTCTTTGAAAGCCACGATGTCGCGATCACGGCCAGGATGCTGATGCCGGCGGCGTAGGTGGGGGTGAAGCCGACCACCAGCAGCCCGATGAGCAGCACGATGGGAATCAGGTTGTGACCGCCGTCGCGCATGGCCTGGCGGAAGGTCGGCGCCTCGGGGTCCTCCTTGCCGTAGATGCCCAGGCGGATCGCCTCCATCCGCACCCAATAGCCGACCGACAGGAAATACATCATCGCCGGCAGCACCGAGACGGCGATGATGTGGACGTAGGGAATCTGGGTGTAGCTGGCCATGACGAAGGCGCCGGCGCCCATGATCGGCGGCATGATCTGACCGCCGGTGGAGGCCGAGGATTCGACGCTGGCCGCGAAATGGGGCGGGAATCCGGCCCGCTTCATCAGCGGGATGGTGATGACGCCGGTGCCGACCACGTTGGCCACCGCCGAACCGCTGATGGTGCCCATCAGGGCCGAGCCCATGACCGCGACCAGGCCGGGCCCGCCGGTCATCTTGCCGGCCGCGCAGCGGGCCAGGTTCATGATGAAATCGCCGGCCCCCGAGCGGGTCAGGAAGGCGCCGAACAGAATGAACATGAAGACGTAGGTCGAGGAGATGCGGGCGATCTCGCCGAACATCCCGTCGCCGCTGAAATAGGTGCGGAACAGCGCGGTTTCGAAGGTGAGGCCGGGAAACTGGAACACGCCGGTGACGTACTTGCCCCACCACACCACGTAAGTCAGCGAGGTGACGATCAGGACCGGAATGATCCAGCCGGTGGTCCGACGGGTGAACTCGATGCCCAAAAGGATGGCGACGATGGCGGCCACCCAATCCAGCGGCAGGAGGCGGATGCCGCGATCGTACAAGGCCACTTCGTTGAGGATCAGATGAACGGCGGTCCACAGGATCAGCAGGCCGAAAACCACATCCACCACGGCGACCGCGCGGCCGGCCGCGCTTCCGGCGCGCGTGCGGACCATCGGATAGAGCAGCGTGCACAGGAATCCGAACAGTCCGAAATGCAGGGCCGAGGTCCAAAGATCCTCGATCGTGCCGATGGTATTGAAATAGAGATGGAAGAGGGAGATGCCGACGCCGGCCCAGAAGACCACCGGTTCCGCCCACTCGCGGGCCTTCTTGGGGGCCTCTTCCTTGTCGAACTTCGCCAAGTCCGCTTCACGATCCTCGGTCACCAACGCCTCCTCGCCATTTCGGGAGCCAAGTCCGCATAAGAGAGCGGGGCGGTCCCTTGGAGGAACCGCCCCGGCTGAGCCTGGATCACTTGGCGATGAGCGCGTCCGGAATGCTCAGGCCCTTCTCCTTGTAATACTTGACGGCCCCGGGATGGAGCGGGAAGGGCAGGCCGCCGATGGCCCTTTCCAGGGCCATGTCCTCGGTCGACTTGTGGATGTTGCGCAGGAACGCGAGGTTCTCGTAGAGCGTCTTGGTCAGCAGATAGACGTCATCTTCCGAGACGTCTTTGCGCGCCGCCAGGAAGTTCGGCTGGGCGATGGTCTGGATCGGCTTGGCATGGCCGGCGTAGGTGCCGGCCGGAACGGTGAACGGGACCCACAGGTCCAGCTTGGCCGCCCCGTTGATCTTCTTCAGTTCGTCGGCCGAGACGTTGAGGATGCGCATCTTGTCCTTCAGCGTGGCGGCCGCCTGGGCCACCGCCGAGACCGGCATGCCGCCGGGAATGTTGAAGCCGGCGATGGTGCCGTTCTGCAAGGCTTCGGCCGACGGGTTGTAGCCGAGATAGGCGAGATCGAAGTCCTTGTCGGGGTCGAACCCGAGCCCGGAAAGGATGGTGCGCCCCGAACCCTCGGTCCCGGACTTGCGGGCGCCGATCGAGAACTTCTTGCCCTTGATGTTCGCCATGTCCGAGATGTTGCCGGTCTTGGCGTACTCGCTGAGAATGGCGAAGTGCTCGGTGTTGAACCACAGCATGCTGATGGAACGGAAGTCGTGTTGCGGACCTTCCGCCTTGAAATCGCCTTCGCCGTTCCAGGCCCAGGCGCCGTACAGGCCCTGAAGGATCGAAAACTGGATCTGGTTCTCGCGCATCAGCTTGATGTTCTCGCCGGAGCCGGCCGAGGTGATGGCGGAGAGCGATATCTTGTGCTTGTCCTGCAACTTCACCTTGGTCAGGGTGGCGATGGCCACGCCGATGGGATAGTAGGAACCACCGGTGGTGGCAGTGCCCAGGAGATAGGAGCGTTCTTTCGGAGCCTGCGCGAAGGCCGGGGCGGAAAACGCGATGCCGGCCGCGACGGCCGCAACGCCAAGAACGCACGCGAACGTGCGGACAGATTTTGCCATGGTGTCGTCTCCCTGTTGTTCTTCGGGCCGGCCACTTCCTCCCGTGGGGATCTTGCGGGAGTTGAATCTCCCGTCGTCCGCAGCCGGGGCAGTATCGCTCCGCCGGAGCCAGACTACCGTCAGAGGTCGAGGAAAATCAACCAAATAGCTTGTCGCGACGTCATCGAAGAATTGCCGATCGGCCACCTTGCCCACGAAGGCGAAAGGAACGCCTTCCTGCCCTCGCAGCCACGCTGGACAGGCCGGGGGAATTCTTCTATAAGCGGTCCGTCGCGCGCGGGCGCACGCCGTTTTCCCGCGCTGCGGCTCCGGTGCCCAGGTAGCTCAGTTGGTAGAGCACGTGACTGAAAATCACGGTGTCGGTGGTTCGATCCCGCCCCTGGGCACCATTCCCTCCCCTCCCCATATTCCTTTCTGCCGCATCGCGTTCGCTGTGATCTCCGTAATCGTCTGAAATTTCATAGTTTTCAGGCAATTCGTCGCATTGGAGCATCGGCGGGGACGCGTGGTCGCACTTCGTCCAACGGCGATTCCTGTTGGTACTTTTGTTGGTATCCTGGACCCCTGTTGGTATCCTGATGGCAGAAGGAATCGAACCGATGCCGCTCTCGGATGTGACATGCCGGAATGCCCGGCCGGGCCCCAAGCTCCGCAAGCTCTCCGACGGTGGTGGACTCCAGCTCTGGGTCCGGCCGACGGGTGGGCGCCTGTGGCGCCTGGCGTATCGCTTCGGTGGCAAGCAAAAGCTCCTGGCGCTCGGGAGCTATCCGATCGTTTCTCTGGCTGACGCCCGGCAGGCGCGGGACGATGTGAAACGACTGCTCGCGGCCGGCCTCGATCCCGGCAAGGAAAGGGGGAAGGCGGGAGGCGGCAACAGCTTTCGGGCCATTGCAGAGGAATACCTTTCCAAGCTGAAACAGGAGGAGCGGACCGATTCCACGATCGGGAAGATCGGCTGGCTTCTCTCGTTCGCCTACCCGACGATCGGCGACAGGCCGATCAGGAGTATCGACGCGCCGGCCGTCCTCAGGGTACTTCGGGAGGTGGAGGCTCGCGGCCGCTACGAATCGGCCCGCCGGCTCCGATCGGTTATCGGCCGCGTGTTCCGGCACGCCATCGCGACGGCGCGCGCCGAGACCGATCCGACCGTCGCTCTCAGGGACGCTCTCATCAGGCCGAAGGTGACGTCACGGCCTGCGATTACCGAGCCGAAAGCGGTCGGCGCACTGCTGCGCGCGATCGACGGGTTTACGGGCCAGCCGGAGACGGGGGCGGCGCTGAAACTGATGGCGCTGCTGTTTCCGCGTCCCGGCGAGCTGCGCGCGGCTGAATGGGCCGAGTTTGACTTCGAGAAGGCCGTCTGGACCATCCCCGCGGGCCGTATGAAGATGCGGCGCATCCACCGCGTGCCCTTGTCCAATCAGGCGATCACCATCCTCGAGCAACTCCGGGAAATTTCAGGAAGCGGCACCCTCGTATTCCCCAGTATCCGGACGACGGAGCGCCCGATTTCCGATGGCACGCTCAACGCCGCCCTGCGGCGCCTTGGCTACGCCAAGGACGAGATGACGGCGCACGGCTTCCGGGCGACGGCGTCCAGCCTGCTGAACGAGTCGGGCAAATGGCATCCAGACGCCATTGAACGCCAACTCGCGCATATCGAGAGCAACGATGTTCGCCGCGCCTACGCCCGAGCCGAATACTGGGACGAGCGCGTCGAAATGATGCAATGGTGGGCGGATTACCTCGACGACCTCAGGAGAAATCCCGCAAACCGGGACTCCTGAATGTAGGCAAAAGGCGCCTGTTACATGTAACGGCGCGCTGACGCTAATACTGGCTCGACTCTATTCCGAACTGTAACGTTTGCAGCTTATACCAACCTCCTCAGGTCTAGGCAAATCCTCGCCGTTCTCCAACCGCTGTCGGCGCCCGACGAACCGATCGGCAACGCCACCACCGCGGACCACCGCCCGCCATGCCCCAGTTGCGGCGACCGCATGATCATCGTCGAGACCTTCGAGCGGGGCGGTTCCCGGCCGATCAACTACTGGATACCGCTGGACCCCGGCACGAGCCTGGCGCAAGCGACGATCGACAACGAAGCCTGCCTACGGCTATGCAACATCATCGTCCCTCATTAAAACCAGACCGTCTAGAACGCGCCGAAACGCGACCATGCCAGGATCATCGCGCCCGATCGTTTTATCGGCGAAGATGCGGGCACGGCCAACCTTGTTGGGCCGGTCGCGGAACGCTGCCAGGGCTGCATCGACCGCCGTCTTGGCGGCTACCAACTGCTGTGCCGCTTGGTCCAGTCCGGCAATTGCATCGCGGGCCGCCGCCAGGGCGTCGAGCACGGTCTTGTCACCGAGTTCGGCTTTGCCGCGCGCTTTCATTGCCTCGATCGCGGTGCCCAACAAGACTGGCACTTCAGCCCATGGCAGGTCGGTGCGGCCTTTGACCGATTTGGCCACGGCCATGAAACCAGTGGCAATCAGAGTTCCGAAGGTCGAGCCGGAGGTCTTGGTGAAGGCCTGGGCGGTCTTCATGAAAGCAATGCCGAGGTCGTCGGGCAGGCTGTCGATCTGCTCGACCACCTCGCGGGAACCCCGTGACATGGTGATGCCCAAGTCGCCGTCGCCGACCGCACCGTCGAGCGCGTTCAGCTCTTCGGCGCACGCCGCCATCTTCGCCGCAACACGAGCGAAGCCAGCCTTCAGCGTTTGCGTGGTGAGAGCCATCGTCACACCTTCCAGAACGCGCACGCGGCCGGCATCTTGAGCAGGGCCTCAAGTTCGTCGTCCAGCTTGCAGATTGTGAAGCTGATGCCCGCCATCTCCATCGAGGTTGCGTAGCGGCCGACCAGAGGCATCACGATGGTGATGCCGGCATCCTTCAGGCGTGCCGCGGCATAGCGATAGAGGATGTAGAGCTCCTCGGGCGGCGTCGCGCCGAAGCTGTTGACCAGGATCGAGATCCTGTCGCCCTTGACGAGCGGCTGGTCGGCTAGGAGCTTGTCCATGATCTCGGCCGCAACCTGGTCGGCGCTGCGCAGCTTGCCGCGCCAGACCCCGGGCTCGCCGTGGATGCCCATACCCATCTCCATCTCGTCCTCGGCGATTTGGAAGGTCGGTTTGCCGGCCAGCGGCACCGTACAGGAGGTCAGAGCGGCGCCCATTGAGCGGCAGGAGTCTGCCGTCTTCTGGGCGACCCGTGTCACCTCGGCCAGGTCGGCCATCGCGGCGGCCTTGGCGCCGGCCATCTTGTACGCGAAGACCATGCCAGCGACGCCGCGGCGCTTCTGTCTCTCCGCAGGTTTGGCGCTGGCGACGTCGTCGGTGAGCAATACGGTGGTAGAGGGGATGTCCTCCATCTCCAGTATCTCGCCCGCCATGTCGAAGTTCATGCAGTCGCCGCCGTAGTTGCCATAAAGGCGCAGCACACCGGCACCGCCGTTCGCGGCGCGCATGGCATCGGCGATCTGCTCGACCGAGGGGGAGGAGAACACTTCGCCGATGGCGCAGCCGTCCAGCAGGCCCCGCCCGACATAGCCGGTGAAGATGGGAAGATGTCCCGAGCCGCCACCGGACACGATCGCCACCTTGCCCTTGATCGGCGCGTCAGCGCGCACGATCACCCGCGCCCCCGGCGCGGCGCGGCGGTAGTACTCGGGATGGGCGGCGCACAGGCCGTCTAGCATCTCGTCGACGAACTTGCGGGGATCGTTCAGAAGCTTTTTCATGCTTTTCCTCTCACGCAACTTGCCCGCTCACTCGGCGAATACATGGAGAGCGATCCGGTGGGCGTTGATCCAGTCCCAGTCGTAGGTGACGCCGAGACCGGGACCTTCAGGGACCGAGAAGGTGCCGTTCGGAGAGATGGCGTCGATCTCATCGCGGTAACCCTCAGCGTACACCGGCTGGACCAGATGGTTGCCCACCTTCGGATGAGCCAGGATGAGCTCGTAAAAGTTCGTATTCGGGATCGCGGCGATGCAGTGGCGATGGGCGGGTCCACATCCATGGAGCTCGACGTCGATGCCTAGCGCTTCTGCAAGGTGAGCCGTCTTCATGACACCAGTGATGCCGACATCGTACTCGGGGTCTGCACGGAGGAAATCGGTCGCGTCGGCGATGACGAAATCTGCCTTCGCTTGCAGCCCTCGGACATGTTCGGTGATGAGAAGCGGTGTCTTGATGAGTTGACGAAGCTTGCGATGTGCGACGCGGGATTCGCTGCTCGGCAAGAATGGGTCCTCGTACCACATCGCCCCGATCTCATCACAAACCCTGCCGACCTCTATCGCCTGAGCGAACGTGCGAAGTTGCGATGAGCAGTCCAGCATGATGGCCATTTTGCCGCCGACCCGGGCCGCGATTGTCCGCAGGTTCCTGCACTCTTCCCGGACTTTGCACGTCGTCCAGGTATGGACCTTAAAGCCGACGTACCCGAGGCCGAGGCAGTATTCGGCATAATCGGCGTAATCGTCGGGACTGGACAATCCCCCGTTGCGGTCCCCGAAGAGGGTGCTCGCGTAAGCCGGCAGCTCCGTCCTGTATCCACCGAGCATGCGGTAGATCGGTGTCCCGAATTCCTTCCCCGCAAGATCCCAGAGACAGATGTCGATCGGCCCGTATCCCATTTTGTCTTGTTTGCGATGCTTCTGGATGAACTCGAGCGCGAGTTCTTCCCTACGGTGTGGGTCGCGGCCAACAAGCCTTGGTGCAAAATTGAGCGTCTGAGCGAGTGTCATCTTGTCACCTGCCCAAACCGCGGCATATTCGCCTCGCACCCCCTCGTCGGTCATGATTACAATGACGAAAGATGTGAGATCGATCGAACTCCCTGGTTTGAAAACGGGGTTTCCGTCGTTGCCGAAATCCTTCGCCTGGTATGCGACCTGATGTACCTCAACATGCCTAATCTTACTCATGACGCCTATCCTCTGAACTCAGTGGACGTTGAACCCCAAATCCGCGCCATCTCATCAAACCGGCTTTTTGGTGGGGCTGAATGCAGGCTCCTTAAGCACCGCGGGCTATCAGGAGCGATCACCCCACGTGCAACCCTTTGCGCGCATAACCGCGAGTCGTGCGTTGATGTCCATCGGCTGACCCGAGCGGAGGGACGCCATCAGGTGCGCCTCGTCCTCTTCGCGGGCCGCACTCGCCTTTGCCACCTGGAGGATTTCCTCCTTGCGAACGACGACGAGGCCGTCGTCGTCGCCAGCGAGGATATCGCCCGGTCGGATCAATTCGCCCCCGAGCACGATGGGATGGTTTATGGTGCCGACAGTCTCCTTTGCGGTGCCTTTGATGCACAAGCCGAGGGAGAAGACCGGCAACCCTAAAGTACGAAGCGCACTGCCATCCCGCACGCCCGCATCGACGACGAACGCAGCGATCTTTCGTGCGGAGCACGCGGTCGCCAGAACCTCACCGAATCCCCCTTGCTCGTGGTTGTTGCCGGCGCTCATTACCAGGACATCGCCCGGCTGGGCGAGACTGATCGCCTCGAATATCATCAGGTTGTCGCCAATATGGCAGGCAGCGGTCAGCGCGGGGCCACAAAAATGCATTCCTGGTGCCAACGGCTTAATCCGAGAATCGACGGCCCCGCGCCGCCCTTGTGCTTCGTGCAGAGTGGCCGGTGGAAACTTGGCAATTTCGGCGACATGATCAGGGTGCGGACGGTCAAACGATCGAATGACATTTGTCATCGTGGGTTCCTTCTTTGACAAAACCAGCCCGTCGAGCGCCGCAAATGGCACCACAGGTTCTCGTCACTCTTGCGAGCACGATCGGGACTTCTTTCTCAGTTGCCAACCGCGTCCGGAATGAACGTGGCGATTTGCGGGATGTACGCCGTGAGGAAGACCACCAGGACGTTGACGAGCAGGAACGGCATCATGGCTCGTGAAATCGCCCAAATGGTTCGTCCGGACACGCTGCTGATGACGTAAAGCGTCAGTCCCACAGGGGGAGTGATAGTTCCGATCATCGCCGCCATGACGATGACGAGCGTCATGTGAAACACGTCGAGGCCCATGGCCTCCACGACCGGGATGAATAGCGGAAGCGTAACCAGCAGCGCTTCGAGACCAGACAGAAAGGTCCCCAAGAAAATCAGGAGGAGGATCATGATAAACTTCAGCCAAAAGATACTCAGGCCGCTATCGATCGCGGACTGCACCAAGTGCTGCGGTACTTCCGAGTAGACGAGCGCCCACCCGAACATGACGGCCATGCTGGCGATGAAGAGAACCTCCCCCGTCGTGCGCACAGCGGAAATGCCGCATGCCTTTATTTTCGCCCAGTTTATTTCCCGCCGCAGACCGCCTATGCCGAGGATGTAGAGTACGGCGATGGCCGATGCCTCCGTCGGCGTGAAGAAGCCGAACACGATCCCTCCGATCACAACGAGAGGCATCGTGAGGTCCAGGAAGCTGGCGCTGAGCGACAGGAAGATTTCCCTGAACCCGCGAAAGGGGCTCAAGGGATGGTTCTTGAGGTGAGCCAAGATGTAGGCGACCACCCCCATGCCGACGCCCATCATCAGGCCCGGCATGATACCTCCCATGAACAACCGCGCGACCGAAACCTCGACCATCGAGCCGGCAACGATCATAGGGATGCTGGGAGGAATGATCGGACCCACGGCCGCGGATGCGGCGGAAAGTCCTGCAGCATAGTCCGGATCATAGCCCTCGTCGACCATGGACCGGTACATGACTGTCCCGATGCTTGAGACGTCGGCAAGCGCGGCGCCGGATACACCGGCGAATATCATGCTCGTGCCGATGTTTACTTGTGCAAGGCCGCCCTTCATGCCTCCCACGATGCTATTTGCAAATCGTATGATTCGCGGCCCCATTGACGTCTCTACCATCAACTGCGCAGCGAAAATGAACAGCGGCACGCTCAGCAGGACGAATTTGGAGACGAAGGCGAAAATGACCTGCGGAATGATCGTCAAACTGAGGTCGGCCGCAAACAGGAACAGAAGCGAACTGATACCCAGGACAAACGAGATCGGCATGCCTAGGAACAGAAGGACCAAGAAAGAGCCAATCAACAATGAGACGGCCATCGGTCACCCTTCCCCAAAACCTTCGCTATGCGAAGACGGCGCCCTTTCCGGTTTTTGGTATCCGACCGCTAAGGTTCTGATCGCTTTACGCATATGGTAGGCCAGCCCCCACACCATGAGCACCACCATCACGAGGACGCCAAGGTATAGGTAACTTTCCGGTATCTCGAGGGCAGGCGTCCTGACTTCCATCTTGCGGGCAACGAGATAGAACGTCTTGTATCCCAATACGCACAAGAAGCTCAGCGTGAGCGCCATAAAGGCAAGGTTCACGCTGTGCCTCAATCGCGGTGGCATGGCGTTGGCTATGAATTCGACCGCTCCGCGGAAGCCGCCCTCGCTACGGAGGGCGATGCCTGCGCCGAGGGCGGTCAGCCAGACTAGGAGGTACTGGCCAATCTCCTCAGTCCAGGCCGGCGCTATCTCTAAAAAATAGCGAGCGTAAATCTGCACGACGACGGCGCTGAACATAACGATGAGGACGATGATCGAGCACCACTCGAGGACACACTCTAACCGACTTTCCCTGGTCATTCTTGGGGCCCCTTACACTGCGCATCCCGGCTCGGGCACGCCACGCTTCCGACCTGCCATCGGCACCGCAGCGGGCAGGTCGGAATAGGTCTGTTGCCTCAGGCGCTCACTTAATTGCCTGGATTTTCTCGATCCATGGCTTCAGATCTGGGAAGTCGTCATAGCTTTGCTTTGCGGCTGCCCGGAAGGGCTCGAGATCCGGCGATGTGATCTTCATTCCGAGGCCCTCGAGCTTGGCCACGGCTTCAGCATCTTCCTTGATCACGATGGCTCGCTCATAGTCATGGACTTCCACTGCAGCCTTGTCGATTACGCGCTGCCATTCCTCGGGCAACGATTTGTATTTCTTCTCCGACATCAGCACATACACGGAGGCAAACACATGATCGGTGCGGGCGGCGTACTTAGTGACTTCGTAAGTCTTTCGTGCAAGCATGTGATCGAATGGATTTTCCTGGGCATCTAGAACGCCTTGCCGCAAGGCGGTAAACACTTCCCCCCAGTTCATGGGGACCGTCTTGGCGCCGATTGCCGTCCAGCCTGCGATCGCCGCCTTGCTCGGAGTGACACGCAGCTTCAATCCCTTGACGTCATTTATGGAGTTCACGACCGTCTTGGTCGTCGACAACTCTCGCGCAGGCCGCGGGAAATAGGTCAATACCCGCAGACCCGTCTTCTTCTTCGTAATTTCCTTGAGATCCTTTCCAACCGCACCTTCCTCGAACTTGATCAGGTGGTTCATGTCACGGAAAAGGTAGAGCATCTGATAGACGTTGATGTCCGGCACCCAGGCGCTCAGGGGCTCCAAGGAAATCGTCAGGTCGTTGGTCCCGGCGTCAATGATCTGCTCGATCAGTTGACGCTGTTCCCCCAGGATGCCGGAATCGAATAACTTGATCGTCAGATTGCCGTTGGTTTCCTTCTCGACGATTTCCTTGAACTTGACCGCCGCTTTCGCCCAACTTTGCGCTGGCGCAAATCCATGAGCGAAAGCCAGCGTTTCCTTTTTTTGAGCTTGCGCAGAGTTGCTTGCCAGAACGAGTGCAAGTGCGCTGAACAGAACCGTGAGTCTATTCTGTCTCCCAAACATCTTGAAACTCCTTTCTCAGCCTGCTTCATGGACAATGAGCCCTGGTTTGCTTTGTTTTTTGACTCATTGACCGCTGCCTAGGTCACCGGCCGTGAAACACCGGTTCTCTCTTTTCGACAAACGCCCGCTGCGCCTCTTGCGAGTCCTCGGTCGTTGCCAATTCGATCGTCTTGTTGGCCTCAAAAAGTGCGGCTTCCCGGAATGGGAGGCTTTCCGCCGCAGCGAAGACACCCTTGGCGGCGATTACCGCAAGCGGCGGCTTGGCAACGATCACCTCGGCGAGCCTTGTTGCCGCTGCCATGACCTGATCCTTCGGAACGACTTCCTGAACGACATCCAGGCGATACAGATCGGCAGCCGATATCTTGCCGCTCGTCAGCAACGCCCATCTGGCTCGCCAGGGCGTGAACGCGCGGGACAGCGTCGTCGCACCTCCGACCATGCCGCGATCGATTTCGGGCATCCAAAAGTAGGCGTCATCTGATGCCACCAGAATGTCGCAGTTCAACATCAAGGCGACGCCGGCGCCGATCGCCGGTCCGTTCACGGCACCGATGACTGGTTTCCTGCAATCCTTGACGGATGTAATACTGGCCAGCGACATGCGATTGACTTCACGATACTTCTTGGGGTCACGCACGCGGGACCTCTCCTTGATGTCCGCTCCCCCGCAGAAGTATTTGCCATGTCCGGTGAATATGACGACTCGGACGTCCGCGTCTTCGCTCAACGTGTCGAAGATGTTGATGAGTTCGTAACGGCTAGCCTCGTTCACGGCGTTGACCGGCGGGCGATTCAACGTGACCGTCGCAATGTGCCCTTGCTTGGATAGGCGGAAGCTTTCATATTCCATCGACCGTTCCCCTTGCATTCACATGTGTAGGCTTATCAGACGGCACGCGCCGGCTTCTTCTTCGATTCGTGCCTGGACAGTGGATTTTCAGTTGCGCTCACCCCGAATTCAGCCAGCACCTCCGCGGTGTGCTCGCCGAGGCCGGGCGGCGGCCGATCGATGGCTGGACCATCCTCCATACACATGAAGGGTGTGTTCAAGAGCGTGATCGGACCATCGACGCCCTTCGCGCCATCCATCTTCAGCAGCAAATTGCGGTAAGGCAGCTGAGGGTGTTCCATCGCTTCGGGGAGAGTCCTGATCCCGGCCACGGCCAAGCCCGCATCCGTCAGACGCTGCTCCCAATTGTGGGCGGTATCGGTCGCGAAGCGCTCTTCTAGGATCGCCCGCAACGCCAAGCCGTTCTCGATACGCGACGGCCAATCCTTGAACCTCGGATCGTCGAGAGCGTCCTCCCGTTGCACCGTCCGCAGGAGGATACGCAGCTGCTCGTCGTTGTTCACCGTCAGCATGAACTGACCGTCGCTGGCGTGGAAGCTGTCTGATGTGGGGATTCGCGTCCAGGCCTGGTTGCCGCGCAAGACGGGGTCGCCGCCAGCTTGCCACCAAGCGATCGCGCTTCGCATCGTGGAAAGGTTGACGTCGAGCATTGCGACATCAATGAACTGCCCTTGGCCCGTGCACGCACGCCGGAACAGGGCTGATGCAATTGCCAGTGCGGCCACGTAGCCGCTACACATGTCGATCACCGGAGCACCAACACGCGTCGGCCCGCACTGGGGATGTCCCGTGATCGACATCATCCCCGAAAGCGCCTGCACTGCGCCATCGTAGCCAGCTACACCAGACGCCGGACCGGTCTGT
This sequence comes from Shumkonia mesophila, assembly GCF_026163695.1. Lineage (NCBI taxonomy): Bacteria > Pseudomonadati > Pseudomonadota > Alphaproteobacteria > Rhodospirillales > Shumkoniaceae > Shumkonia > Shumkonia mesophila. The sequence continues at coordinate 199,123 of NZ_JAOTID010000007.1, forward strand.
CCGAAGCCTGAGATCGCGCAGTAAACAATATCCGGCTTTACTGCCTTCAAGTCGTCGTAACCAAGACCGAGCCTGTCCATCACCCCGGGTCGGAAGTTCTCGACGACGACGTCGGCCGAGCGAGCCATCGTGCGCACGAGATCCCGAACCTCCGCACTCTTGAGGTTGAGAGTGACGGATCGTTTGCCGGCATTGACGCTGAGGAAACCCGAAGCCATTCCGTGGGCGAGAAGGTCCGGATTGCAGCAGAAGTGCCTGGCTTCGTCGCCGGTGCCAGGCTTTTCGATCTTGATGACGTCGGCCCCGAGCGTCGCCAAGAGTTGGGTCGCGAATGGACCCGATATGACCCTTGTGAAATCGAGTATGCGAATTCCCTTAAATGGCCTCGACATGGCCTAACCTCTGCATCCACTGATTGGGCTAGTCAGACGCCGTTCTTCTGACGTTCCGGGTTTCCTTGGAACGCACCGGACAGCAGAAACGTATCGACGGACATCTCCTGTCGCAAGACTAGTTCTTTTATTCTAGATTTAGAATCCAGCTTACTCGGAGATTCCGGCATGAAGAATAGGCGCTGAATGCGGGCTTATCGTACGCCGGGGAACGGAAGTATCACGTCGGGGCTCACATGCTTCAGGAGAGACTCCTTGATCGCCTGAAGAACGAATCCGCCAGATTGATGCAGGAATGGGACCGAAGCGCCGATTCCAACTGCCAGCTGCCGACCCACGACAAGAACCGGAATACCAAGCGTGCCGTGACCCACCCGCAGCGTATTTTCCGACACGACAAAGCCGACGGTCCGGCAAGCGTCGATGGCGCTTTGGACTACTTCGGTGTCCACTGTTTCGGCTTCCGGAAGAATCAAGTTGGTGCGACGGATGATGCTGTAGACGGCATTGCCGTTGAAGAGGCTCATCAGCGCCAACCCAAGTCCGGAATGGACGAGAAGACGTGTTACCCCCACCTTCGGGACGACTTCTTCGGCACGTTCGCCGGCTTCAATGTGAAGATACTGCACCCGAATATCATTCTGGTGCCCGAGGAAAACGATCTGTTCCGTGCGCTCACGGATCTCGCGCATTGCGGCGAGAAGCCGCCGATCGGGTAATGAATGAGGTCCAGCCCAGGCGCCCAAATGTGCGAGGCGAACGGTAGGACTATACCGTCGCGAGGACCGATCATGGTGGAGATAGCCGAGTGCCACCATCGAGCGAAGCAGGACGGCTGTGCTGGAAGCAGGAAACCCCAGCCAATCCACGATCTCCGTCATGTTCAGGGGCCGTTGCTCGGCATCCATGAGTTCTAGGATCTCAAATATCCGTTCCACGGATCGTATGGATTCTGATCGCATGGCGATGCCAGGCTAGGGTTAGACAGTCGTGTCGCGTGCGCTTCTATAAAGACGTCTTTCCCGATCAAGGTCAATGTAAGCTGCTCGGCAAGTGGACCAGCGTGTTCGCCTCCGAGCGGTTCGCCGACGGCCTGCTCGATCGCCTCACTCACCGCGTCCATATCCTCGAGATGAACGGCGACAGCTACAGGGCAACTTGTAGGAATGTACGATCCAACGAGACACCTTCGATAATCTCCGTTTTGGAGACGGAGGGTGTATTCGATGACGGACGATCAGTGGAAGATCCGTCTAAGCCGCCGCAACCGAAACGGACACTGTGCCCTGAGCGGCCGGTTACACAAAGGTGACGTTGACCTGAAAGACAAACTTTGCTGAATGGGAGCGCTTCTACAATCCCGTTTCATAACACCCATCTGTCTATGTCGTTGGAGAGAATAGGTTTTGCTGATCGGGATGCGATCCCGCGGGGTATTTGGGGTTCAGCCGGGCCCGATGAACGATCTGTCGAGCTTCCGGCTCGGCAAGTACCGATCGGCTGAAAATCCACGGACCGTCCGGCAGAGGATGAACGCCCTCGATCTTTCCCGCTTCGGCGGCGAGCCTGAGGGTCTTCGGTGTGACACCGAGCAGCCGTGCGGCGTTGCTCAGATTGAGCCATGGTTCCATCCCGTCCGGCTGCGGACGGAAGCCCGGGATTTTGTGATGCGACCGGAGCGCAGTGACCCGCTCGCGCGTCCAGCGATTGGCGTGTCCGGTTACCAGGCCGTTCCGGTTGAGGATGCCGGCAATCAGATCATCACCGGCGATGAGCACTAGGCGCCGGACGGCCTCGATGATATCGGCAGAGGTGCTGTTGCGCTGCCCGCGGCGCCGCTTCGGCAGGTGCAGTTCGGTATGGACGCCGCCGATCCAATGGATCAGGAGCGCGATCTCGGATGCGGCATCGTCGATATCGGCGACCACCTCGTGGATGACGGTGCGCACAATGCGCTTCTTGAGCCTTGCATCCGTCGTCGGCGCCGACCAGACGGTCCGAAGGTCTCCAGCGAGTGCGGTAATGTCCAGCGCCGACAGAAGTGGTGGTTCCGGTTTCGCGGGCATCATGCGCGGCGATCCTGCTCTCGATCCCACCGACATATGCGAGGGCCTGGTTCCATCGCGACTCCAGTTCCGCTGCAACCAACCGGTTCTCTGGATCAGCGGCGTCATATTGCCGGAACGACCGATCGGCGCAGTAACGGGCCGCTTCGAGATCGCGCGTCAGCGCATCGCGAACTTGGTCACGGCGATAGGCCGCTTGCGCCACGGCTTCGGCGGCGGCAGCGATGGCGCCGGGTTCGACGACCTGGAAAAGTGCTTCTTCAATGGCATCGTCGACGCGCAGTCCACCGAAGGCTATGCAACGCGGCTCGCCATTGTCGAGCAGTCCCCGCCAGCAGGAATAGCGCGGAATGTTGTGCTTGGCCCCTGTATAGCGGACCGTCAATTTGCGGCCACATCGCCGGCAGCGGACGAGACCGGCGAGCAGGGCGTCGCCATGCTTGGCCGCTCCGTGGTGCCGGCTCGTGGGTACGTTGTCGCTGACCATCTTGCGGATTGCCTCCGCCCGCTCCCAACTGACGTAACCTTCGTGTGCTTCCGGGATCAGCGCCAACCATTCGTCGCGCGGCTTGCGACGGCTGCGCGACCGAACGGCGGGTGCACCGAACTCCGATGCAGCACCCGTCTTACCATAGGCGTAGGCGCCGCCGTAGATCGGGTTCTCGATCATTCGGTGGATGGTCGCGTAGTTTGGCCTGCGCCAAACCACGTCGCCCTTATTGCGCCTAGCGGGCAACTCAAGCCCCTGCTCAAGGAACCAGAGCAGGGCCTGCCGGGCACTGCCGAGTTCGGCTACCTTGTCGAACACAAGGGTGATGGCTTCCTGGACACGGCGATCGGGATCCTTCTCCAGGTGGTCGCCGGTCTTCACAAAGCCGACCGGAGCGGCGACCACGAGTTCACCGCGCCGGGCCTTCTCGTAGCGGGCCGACAGGGAGCGCTGGCGCAGAAGGTCGAGCTCATACTCGTTGAGACTACCCTTCAATCCCAGCAACAGCCGGTCATTGCCCTGACGCGGCGCATAAACCGTGTCCTGGTCGACCAGCACGGTATCGACGACGCGGCACATCTCGATGAGTTGCTGCCAATCGCGGCTGTTGCGGGCGAAGCGCGACACCTCCCGCGCCGCGACCGCCCCAACCCTGCCGAGGCAGACCTCGGCGACCATCCGGTCGAAGCCGGCACGCACGACGCCGCCGGCCGCCGAACGGCCGAGATCGTCATCGACCGTGTCAATGTCAGACCAACCGAGCGCTATCAGGCGGTCGCGCATCGCATATTGCAGGGCGCTGCTCTCCCGATTGTGCAGAACCTGATGGGCCGAGGACTGCCGGACATAGAGGATCGCCTTGCGCTCCAAATGATGTGGCCCGATCTTCTCATTCGTCATGATGCGTCTCCTCTCCTCGCGCGGCACGCTCGTCCTCGACGTGGTCGAGGATCAGGCGCACCATCAGCTTTGTCAGCGTCCGGCGCGTCTGTTCGGGCAGCGTCTGCCATTGCGGCATCTGCGCCGTCTTCGCGTCGCACGGGCTGGAGAACAGATCGAACTGGTATGTCGTGGGCTGGAGCGGCATGGACATCTCCCCGGTTCGTGTCGTGAGAGCCCAATGCTGCACCCGAATCGCGCAATTGCGATGGGGCGATGGAAACGGCCGCGGCATCTCGAAGCAATGTCGCCAAGGCTCCCAGAGCACCAACCTCGACATGGGGAACAGTCGCGATACGCCAACTCGCGCCGGCCACGCAATCGAACATCCAGGCCGGGACCTCCAGCCACCGATCAGATGCGTGGCCGGAGAGGCTGCAACGGAAAACCGCCGCGCCATGCTTCTCAATCACCTCATGAATGTGGACTTGGCTACCTGCCCAAGGATGCCAAGGATAGAGAAGCTCACGATGATCGGTCCCGTGGGCGTTCCGTCGTCGTGTTGTACAAACTCGCCAGAGCTCATGGAGCACACAACGGAAAGACCCCTTACGAGGCCGGAGGGAAAAGTTATGGTTCGTGCAGAACGTGTCTCGCCGGATCGTTCAGGTTACAGTTAGGCACACCCTGGAAGTTAGCATATGAAAGACTCGTGGAGGCTTTATCAGGCGCTTGCGCGCACGATGAGTTCAAACCCGACGTCGATCTTTCGGCAACTCAGCATTTTCCCGCCGATCCGGTCCAAAAGCAGACCGGCGGCCTGTCGACCAATCTCGTTGCGGGGAACGCGCACCGTTGTCAGCGGCGGCACAACTTGACTGGCAATTGGCAAGTCGTCGAAGCCAACGATTGCCAGTTGGCCGGGGACCTGGAGTCCCATGCGTTGGCATTCGAACAGGGCGCCCGCCGCCCAAATATCACCGCCGCAAAAAACGGCATCGAGGTTGGGTTGGCGCGCAAGCAATCGGCGCAACGCGGCCGCTCCGTGCTCAAGACCGTAGCCCGTCTCCTCGAGATGCTCAGGCCCGGCGGGCAGACCGGCCTCGATCAATGCCGCGATGAACCCACGGCAGCGGTCAGCCGAGCGGTCGTTCCATGTCGTCGCCGGATGGATGCAGCCTATATTGCGATAGCCTCGATCGACAAGGTGTCGGGTCGCCTGCCGCGCCGCTTCGAAGTTGGAATAGCCGACCTGCAGATCTATCGGCCGTGTCGTAATGTTGCCAGTTTCCACTACTGGCAAGGCGGCTGCCTGAAGCCGTTGTCGCGTTTTGCGGGTATGTATTGAGCCGTGAATTAGTATTCCGTCGGGGCGCTGAGAGAACAACGCGGTGATGAGCTTTTCCTCTTCCTGTGGGCTGCCGCTACTGGTCCCTAGGGTGAGGTAATAGCCTTCGGCTCGGAGGATATCGGACATTCCCCTCAAGATGTCCGCAAAAACCGGATTTTGGATTGATGGAAGGACGATGGCGACCAAGTTGGTACGGTTCGTTACTAGACTGCGTCCGACTAGGTTTGGCACATACTTTATTGCCTCCACGGCCTCCAGCACCCTGCGCCGCGTCTGCTCTGCAACCTTGGCTGGATGGTGAATGACACGGGACACGGTCATCATCGAAACACCCGCCCGACGGGCGACTTCGCGAATAGTGACTTGACGGGGCGAGACGGGGTCGATGGTCATATTTGCAACCCTATTGACTTTGCCAACTGGTTGATCTTAGCATTATGTTAACGTAAACATAAAGCCCGAACAATGGGCGCGTTTTGATTGCGGCGATGCCGCAAGACAGGAGGTCACAAGAGATGCAAATTTTTTCTAAATTCACCGTTGCGGGTGTCACGGCCTTGTTCGGCGCCATGGTTCTTGCGGTCGGGACCGCGGATGCGGCCGAAAAGCAGTTCTTGTCGTGGGGATCGTCTTCCACCGGTACGTCGCAGTACGTGTATGTGGGTATGCTGGCCGGCCTCGCGCGGCAGTATCTTCCCGATATCTCGTTCAACAATGAAGCGGTAAGCGGCACAAGCGAGAACCTCGACTTGATCCGGCGCGATAAGATTGCGCTGGCAATCGCCTCGCCCGAGCGTCTATATGCCGCTCACCATGGCGTTGGAAAATACAAAGAAAAGATCGACGTCACCACCATGTGGGTAATGAATCCGCAGGTAACGCTGATGTTCACCAAGAAAAACTCAGGCATCGAGAGCTTCCGTGACTTGGCCGGAAAAACGGTGAATATAGGTCCTGCAGGCTCATCCAACGAGATTAAGAACAGCTTTATTCTCGAAAGCTATGGATATGCGCGAACGAAACCTGGAGCTTTTGAGTTCAAGGAATTAAAGCTAACCAAGCTCTCGCACTCCGAGGCGGCGAACGCTCTAGCCGAGGGGACCGTCGATGCGGCAATCGCCACGCAGCCGCTGCCCGACCCAAGCTATGCCGAACTGGCCGTGCGGATGCCGATCCAGATAATCGGCGTCGATGAGAACATGTTCGAGAAGGTGCGCACCGTCTATCCCTGGATGTGGGTTACAAACGTGCCGACGGGCTTCTATCGCGGCCAAGAGCAACCGATCAAAACGCTAGGCGACCGCAACTACATCATCGCGTCGGGCAAGAACCTGTCCGAGGATGCTGCCTATCGGCTGACTAAGATCTATGTCGAGAAGCTTCTTCCGGAGATGGCAAAACAAACTGACTATCTGAAGCCCTACGCCGAGGATCCGAAGGAACTTGTCAAGACATGGGTTATCCCCGGCCATCCGGGGGCCGTTCGGTACTTCAAGGAAGTGGGCCTCAACCCCGAGGTAGTGCGATAGGCCTCACTGTACCGAGGAGTAGGGGCCGTCGCCGCACCCCCGGTCGAGGCGATGGCCCCACCTTTGTAAGGATCCCTAAAATGAGCCATTCCGAGAGTATTCGGTCCGTCGAGACGATACCGTTGCGAATTCCATTCGCGCACGCCTTCACGATGGCGGCACCGGGACAGCAGACGCGGCAGTCGGTGGACATTCTGCTAGTCAAGATTCATACCGAAGGCGGCCTTTGTGGGATCGGCGAAACCCAGGCTTGGCGCCGCCAGGGGAGCGCCGAAACCCTGGAGAACCTGTCGCGCACGATTATTGACCATTTCGTACCGCGTATGCTCGGCCGATCCTGCCTCGATATTGCGCCGATCATGCACGATCTGGAGGGAACCATCTATGGCAGCCTCTATGCGCAAGCGGCAATCGGCGATGCACTTTACGACGCTGCAGGCAAGACGCTAGGTCTACCCGTCTGGAGGTTGCTCGGTGGCCAATGCAGGGACCGTATCCAAGTAGGAATCGCGGTCAGCATCACGTCGTCGCCCGACGCCTTGATCGACGCCCTGGAAGGTTGGGTGGCGAAAGGATACCGTCACCTGCGGCTCAAGGTTGGTATCGATTACGAGACCGATTTCCGCAATGCATCCAAGGTGCGCGAGCATTTCGGCGACGCCGTCGTGCTGCGGGCCGACGCAAACGGTGGAATGCAGTATGGCGATGCATTGCGTTTGCTGCGGAAACTGGAGGCGCTCGATTTCGACATTGTCGAGCAACCGGTGGCGGGGTGGGATCTCGGCGGCATGGCCGCTCTCGCGCGCATGGTTGGTCTACCGCTATCCGCCGACGAGAGCTTGACCACTGACCACTCATTGATCGAGATCATCCGGCGCGGTGCGGCCAGGGTTATCCAGACCAAGGCCGGCAAGAATGGTGGCCTTTACTATAGCAGGCGGTTGTGGACCATCGCTGAAGCCGCGGGCGTCGGCATCTTTCCTGGGAACCATCCATCGACCAGCATTTCCGTAGCCTCGGTGGCGCATCTGTGTGCATCGTGGCCCGGGCGGCTTCTGGTCGGTGACTTTCAAACCGGGATCGCAGACATGCTTGCCCATGACATCGTGACCAAGCCGCTCCTGCCCGAGCATGGTTTTGTCGATGTGCCACAAGGCTTGGGTCTCGGGGTTGAGATCGATGAGGATGCGATCGCCCGGTTCCGCATCGACGGAGGGGAGAGGGCGTCATGACGGCGAGCGATCGCTCATCAATGACCTTTGACCAATGGATGCAGCTTGGCATGGGGTGTGCCCTGTTAGTCCTCACCGTCTATGCCAGCGCTGTGGTTCCACTGCATCCGACCATTCAGCGCGGCGTCTTCCTGACCGCGATCATTCTGGTCGCACTCGCGGCAAAACCGCTCCCGGGTTATTGGCGACTCCTGGACGCGGCTATTGCCGCTGCCAGCATCGTCTCGATAGGTTATCTCCTCGTCAATTGGGAGACGCTTGCTTATCGCGTCGTCTACGAACCGGACACTACCGAATATGTCCTCGCCTTTGCCGCAGTCCTTTGCGTGCTGGAGGTGACACGTCGGGTCGTCGGCTGGCCAATGATCGCTGTGACGATTGCGGTCGTCCTCTACGCGCATTTCGGGCGCATCCTTCCCGAGCCGTTCACCCACAAGGGCTACGATATCGGTCGTTTGGTCGTGACCCAGTACCTGACCCACGAGGGACTGTTTGGCTCGTTGCTCGGCGTTGCGGCGGTGCTGGTGGCGGCCTTCATCCTGTTCGGTGCCCTACTTCAACTCGTGGGCGTAGCGGACCTGTTCATGACCCTCGCCGCTCGTTTTAGCCGCGGCACTCATGGCGGTCCGGCCAAGCTGGCGGTGACCGGAAGCGCCCTGATGGGGACCATATCGGGCAGTTCAACAGCTAACGTCGTTACCACAGGGACGACAACAATTCCGCTGATGATCCGGGCCGGCTACCGACCCGAGTTTGCGGCGGCCACGGAAGCCGTTTCTTCGACCGGGGGCCAGTTTATGCCACCCATCATGGGTGTTGCCGCCTTCCTCATGGCTGAGATCACTGGAATCCCCTACGTCACGATTGCGACCGCGGCGATCATCCCGGCACTGCTCTACGTTGTCTGCGTCTACTGCGAGGTCGATTTCGAAGCCCGGCGCCTCAATCTGCGTGAGCGCGACTTGCTGACGGGAATTGGAGTATCGTTCAGTCTCGTGCGAGGCCTCTCCCTCCTGCTTCCGCTGGCGGTTCTCCTTTATCTCCTGCTGATGCTTTATGCACCTGCAAAGGCTGCGTTTTGGGGTAGCGTCACCGTACTTCTCGTGGCGTTGCCCACATGGCGGCGCACTTTTACCCTTGAAAAAATGAGGGACATCGTCCTGTCCTTCGCTGGCGCGGCGACCACGGTCGGGCTCGCGTGTGCCACCGCGGGCATCGTCATCGGCATGCTCAACCTGACGGGTGCCAGTCTAAATTTAAGCTATGTCTTGGTGGAACTGGCAGGCAACAGCAAATTTATGTTGTTGCTGATGGTCATGCTGTTGTGCCTGATCCTTGGCATGGGACTTCCCACGCCGGCCGCCTACGCCGTTGCTGCGGCGTTTGCGGCACCCATGTTGACAACTGTCGGTGTGAGCAAGATCGCGGCACATTTGTTCGTCCTGTATTTCGCCTGTATTTCGTCGATTACTCCGCCGGTGGCGATCGCCGCATACGCGGCCGCGGGTCTTGCCGGATGCTCGCCGATGAAGACGGCGGTGGTCGCGACCAAATTGGGCCTAGCGGCTTTCATCGTGCCGTTCATGTTCGTCGAGCACCACGCGCTGCTGATCGGCTACGCCTCGGCGTGGGACACCGTTCTGGCAACTGCCACCGCCTTGGTTGGAGTTGCCGCGCTGGCAGTGGCCACGATCGGATACTACCGAGGCCCTGTTGGCTGGTTGGAGCGTATTGGCTGGGCGGGGGCCGCGCTGTTCCTGATCGCGCCGGCGATGACACTCAGCGCTGCCGGACTGGCCGTCGCCGGGGCTCTGCTCGCGTATCACAGATGGAAGTACCCGCAGCCGTTGGCGGATGTTGCTTCGAGCGTCGGCGGACCGAACCACTAATGGAGAGAATGCAATGGGAATGACGATTGCTGAGAAGGTCCTGGCGCGGGCATCGGGTCAAGCCGAGGTCCATCCAAGGCAGTATGTCGACGCGAGGCTCGGTCGCATCATCGCGCACGAGGAGTTCTACCGAATTCATACCGCAGTTGTGGAAGGCGGTATGCCCGACGGTATTCCCCGCATTCTCGATCTCGACCGGTTTCACGTCATCCTGGAACATTTTCAACCGGCCATGGATTCGGTCCAGGCGTTACGCCAGGAAAAGATGCGCCAGCTGGCGCGTCAATACGGCCTCAAGCACTTCCGCGATGCTTTGTGTGGCGTTATTCACCGGATCGCTCTCGAGGACTACGTGGTTCCGGGAGAGTTGGCGCTGGGCAGCGATTCGCACAGTTGTGCCTGGGGAGCCGTCAACTGCGTTGGTACAGGTATGGGTGAGCACGAACTCGCTTACGGCCTCGTTTTTGGAACGCTGTGGTTCGAGGTCCCGGAAACGATTAAGGTCCACCTTCGTGGCACCTTGAAGGAAGGGGTCGCGGCAAAGGATATAGCGCTTTGGCTTGGGGGCCAGTACGGTACCGAATTCGCCCTCTACAAATCGATTGAGTTCGACGGGCCTGGCGCCTCCGCGTTGTCAATGGATGCACGGATCACGCTAGCCAGCCATACCGTGGAGTTGGGGGGGAAATTCGGTCTGTTCGACTATGACGAAAAGACCGAGGCGTTTCTTTCTAAGCGGACCATACTCAGGGATCAGTTGCTGCAGGCGATGCCGGTGAAGGCCGATCCCGACGCCCACTACGCCCAGGAGGTCGTCATCGACCTTGACCAGCTCGGGCCCCAGGTAGCGTGCCCGCATACCTTCGAAAATGTTGTGCCCGTTTCGGATCTTCGTGGTGTGCGGATCGACCAAGCGCATATTGGTGCGTGTTCCAACGGGCATGTCGAGGACATCGAGGCCGCTGCCCGGTTGCTGGCCGGACGCAGGGTTCACCCGCAAACCCGGATGTATGTCCAACCGAACTCGTGGGCGGTCTACCGCGAATGTATGGCACGGGGATTGTTCGAAATCCTCCTAGATGCCGGGGCTCAGGTCTTGTCGCCGGGCTGCCATCTATGTTTCGCAATGCAGGGCCGGTTGACGCCAGGCCAAGTTTGCCTCAGCTCGACCACCCGAAACCACCGCGGTCGGATGGGTAGTGGCGAAGCGAGCGTCTATCTTTCCAGTTCTGAGACCGTTGCGGCTTCGGCAATGGCTGGCGAGATTGTTGACCCGCGGGAGTACATTAATTCAGCGAAGGAGCGGTCATGAGCGAGGTCCTGAGGGGTCGTGTTTGGAAGTTTGGGGATAATATCGACACCGACATCATTGCGCCGGGCGATACCATTTCGTTTGGGCTCGGTGATGCCGACGAGGAACGTATAGTCAAGGAGAATGCTTTCCGCGACGTCCGACCTGAATTTTACAAGCGGGTAGAACGTGGCGATATCCTGGTCGCTGGTCGTAACTTCGGGCTCGGCTCACATCGTGAGCCGGCCAATAAGGCCTTGCGGAGCTTAGGTTTCACCGCAGTGGTCGCGGAATCGATCGCTCGCTTGTTTTTCCGTAATTCCATCGCCATCGGGGCCCATGCGTTACGAGTGCCTGGCATCACGGCGATGGTCGAGGAGGGCGACAAACTCGAGATCGACCTGGACAAGTGGCGGATCCGTAACCTTACTCGGGGCACCGAAAAGCAGATCGAACCCTATAGCGAACTCGTACAAGAGATCCTGGAAGGGGGCGGCATTGTTGCCGTTCTCAAGAAACGATTTGAAAGCGAATCTCGCGACTAGGAGGAAAGAATGCTGTCCAAGGACATCCTAGAGATTCTCGACCAAACGACAACCTGCGCGGTTTCCGATGTGTTGGTGAAGATGGGCACGAGATCGTACATGGGGTCCCGGATCCGGGCGCTAAACAACCACCGCCTAGCCGGCTATGCGTTGACCATGGAACGGCGTGACCTCGAGATGAACCCTTCTAAGAACGCCATACCGGGACGGGTATTCGTCGAGATGATCGAAACCGCCGAACCGAGTACCGTCTTCGTGATCTCTTCAATAGCGCGGATGGAGGTCGCTCTTTGGGGTGGTCTGGTTGCCGCGGCGGCGAGTAAGCGTGGCGCTGGAGGCGTCGTCTGCGACGGTCCGGTGCGCGATCCACTCGAGATCAACGATGTCCAGTTGCCGTGTTTTGCCACGGGTGCGATCCCGTCCGGGCCGGCGGGCATCCAGAACCTCGCTGCGGTCAATGAACCTGTCTGGTGTGGCGGCGTGTTGGTGCGACCAGGCGATTTCGTTTTTGGCGACTCGAACGGTGTGGTTGTGATCCCCGCCGGCAAAGAACGTGAGGTTCTTGAAGAGTCCGTTAAAGTTGAACGCGGCGATCAGGAGGCAATGAAACGCATCCTTGCCGGCGCCGGGCTGATTGATACGATGAATGCGCTCGGGCGGTTCTAGCAGGCTGCTGAAAAAGTCCGATACAGATCGACGGGGTGCAAGTTTCGAATCAAAGCAGTCGGTGCATTGAATCGTTGTTGCGTCGATATTGGCGTCCGCGAATCAATCTTGCGTCTGCAAGGTTCCGAAATCGTTTTTCAGCAGCCTGCTAGAGCGTTTCATGTTTTCAGTGAATCGAAAGGGGATTGAACTAACCCGCTGGCGCGGGAGGTAGGCGTGGTCCCGGACGGAGGGTTTCCGGTTTGAGAGGATATCGGGTGTTGAAGCCCGACCTTTCAGACAGGAGAAGCCCGATGGTGGAGATGAGCCCTCTGCGCCGGCGGGTTAGTTCAATCCTGTTTATGGGTATGTGACCTAGCACTACTTTGGCAGATTTTTGGAGAGACGAGCATTTTGGGGATTCCCAAGAGGCGTCTTCGGTGATTCATAGGAGGTCGGCTTTTGGAGGGGCCGGCCATGGATGGGAAGTGGCAATCTGATCTGGAGCGCTGGCTGGCGCCGTTTGTTGCGGCACTGCGGCATAAGACGAGGGCACGGATGTGTCCGGCGTATGTCGCGGGATTGATCGGTCCTGGCGATCGCAAGAGCGTTCAACCGATCGCGGCGCGCACAGGCAACGTCAGCTACGACCAGTTGCACCATTTTGTTGCCAGCGGCGTGTGGAATGCCGTGCCGTTGGAAGCGGCGCTGCTCGCCGAGGCCGAACGGTTGGTTGGCGCGAGCAATGCTTGGCTGATCGTGGACGATACGGCGCTGCCCAAGAAGGGACGCCACTCGGTCGGCGTCGCGCCGCAATATGCCTCGACGCTCGGTAAAAACGCCAACTGCCAGACGCTCGTGTCGCTGACGCTGGCCTCTGGCGAAGTGCCGGTTGTGGTAGGGCTGCGGCTGTTCCTGCCTGAGAGCTGGACGAGCGATCCTGCCCGGCTTGATCGTGCCGGCGTGCCCGATGACCATCGCGCCTACAGGACCAAGCCCGAGATCGCGTTGGCCGAGATCGACCGGGTTCATGCGGCCGGCGTGCGTTTCGGCGGCGTGCTCGCTGATGCCGGCTATGGCTTGAGCGCCCCGTTCCGGCAGGGTTTGAGCGAGCGCGGTCTCCCCTGGGCAGTCGGTATCCCGTTCAAGCAAAAGGTCTATCCCGCCGACGTGGCGATGATCTTCCCCATCGCCGGGCGCGGCCGTCCCCGCCAGCGGCACATCCCCGACGTGAAGTCGATCACCGCGCAGGCGATGCTGGAAACAGCAACATGGCGAACGGTCAGTTGGCGGCGGGGCACCAAAGGCCGCCTCTCAGCACGCTTCGCCGCTGTCCGTGTCCGGGTTGCAGACGGTCCGCCCCAGCGCATTCGCGACATGGGCGCCCAGCACCTGCCCGGCGAGGAGGCCTGGGTGATCGGCAAGCACCGCTCGACCGGCGAGCGCAAATATTATCTCTCCAATCTTCCCGCCGACACCCCGCTTAAGCAACTCGCAGGCGCCATCAAGGCGCGCTGGGTCTGCGAACAGGCACATCAGCAACTCAAGGAGGAACTCGGCCTCGACCACTTCGAGGGGCGATCATGGACGGGCCTTCACCGACACGCGCTGATGACGATGATCGCTTACGCCTTCCTGCAATCTCGCCGCCTCAAACAAGCGGCAGGGGGAAAAAAGAATCCCCGGCCCGCCGCCACAGCCAAGCCTTCCAGCCGTCCGGCAGGCGATCCTAAACGCGTTCTCACAGCCGCCACCAATCCGATGCCCACACTGCCGTAGGCCCTTCTCCTCTAAAAATCTGCCAAAGTAGTGCTAGGTAGGGGACTCATTCAGATCCACCCGCAGAAGAGGGCGGCGAGAGCGAGCCCGGAGAGGTAGTTTTGAGCGAGGCGATCGTAGCGGGTCGCGATGCGGCGCCAGTTTTTGAGCCTGCAGAACAGCCGCTCGATGAGGTTCCGGCGGCGGTAGGCCTTCCGGTCGAGAGGGTATGGGGTTCGTCGGGTCGCGGTTGAAGGAATGACAGCCTTGATCTTTTGGAGACGAAGCCAAGACCGGAAATGGTCGGCGTCGTAGGCCTTGTCGGCGAGGAGGCGTTTGGGCGGGACCACCGTGCTCAGAAGCGGAACCGCCATCGTGATATCGGCGATATTGCCGGGGGTCAGCGCGAAGGCGACCGGTCGGCCGAGATCATCGGCCAGAGCATGGATTTTGCTCGTTCTTCCGCCGCGCGAGCGCCCAATCGCTTCCGCGTATTCCCCCTTTTTGAGCCGGCCGCCGAGCGGTGCGCCTTGACGTGGCTGGAATCGATGGAAAGCTCCTCGGGGATTGGTCCGACGCTGCCATCTTCTCGAAGATGCGCTGCCAGATGCGGCGCTTAGACCACCTGTTGTAGCGGTTGTAGACCGTCGTCGCCGGGCCATAGGCCGCAGGCACGTCACGCCAACGACAGCCCGTCTTAAGCACATGCAGAATGCCACTGATCACGCGGCGGTCATCCACCCGCGGCTTGCCCGGCTGGCCCTGCGGAAGATGCGGTTCTATGGCCGCCCACGCGGCGTCCGATAGCCAAAACAATGATGCCATGGGTCCCTCGCATCCGATGGAACCCATATAGAATCAGCTTTTATAATTTTTTTCAATATGTTGTATGAGTTCTCAACCTAATGCAATTACCGCTGCGTGACGTAACTAGCGGCGTCGATCCCAATGCGTCGGCGGTAGTTAATGTGACAACGCCCTCACCGCGTGAATGGAACGCTCATCGTCATCCGCCCGACCCAGCGCGTTTAGTCTGACAATGCTCCCCCCTGACTGCCAATTGGGATTCCTCTTTCAGCCACTCCCGCAAGATCTCGGCGCGATGTTCGTCCAGCAGGGGAGGCGGACGGCGGATGCTGGCCGGCGTGTCCGATAGCCGCACGGGTACCCCGTTGGTCAAATATTTGCCGGCCGACGGGTGGTCGATTTCCACAAGCTGGCCACGGGCGCGAAGTTGGGGGTTGGCAATGATATCCGCCATGGTGGCCACCTTGGCACAAGGTACGCCGGCTTTGTCCATCAACTCCACGACGGTTTCGGCCGTCCGTTCCTTCACCCATGCCGCGACGATGCCCTCGAGGACATCGGCATTGTCGAGCCGCAGATATACGGTCGAGAATCGCGGGTCCTCGAGCAGTTCGGGCATTTCCAGGGTTTCCGCCAGGCGCGGGAACAGCGCGTCGGTGCCGCCCTGCACGTAGACCCAACTGCCGTCACTGGCCTGGAAACAGTTCACCGGCGCGACGTAACGGTCGGTGTTGCCCATCCGGCCCATGGATGTGCCGAGTTGCGCCTGCTGCGGAATGGCCGTCATGAGCATGCTGATGACGCTTTCGAGCAGCGTGGCTTCGACGAGCTGGCCTTCCCCCGTCTCGTGACGCTTGTTCAAGGCGGCAAGCGTGCCCACGGTGGCGAAAAGCGCCGTTGCGAAGTCGGCGACGTAGACTCCGGCGAGGGTCGGCGGCCCGTCCGACTGTCCGGTGAGCGACATCACTCCGCCCATTGCCTGGGCGATCGCATCGAAGCAGGGGCGCGCGGACAACGGGCCGTCCTGGCCGAACCCTGAGATCCGTACCATGATGAGCCTCGGGTTCAAGGCGTGCAACGTCTCCCAACCGCACCCCATCTTTTCCATGGTGCCGGCGCGGAAATTCTCGATCAGCACGTCCGCCTTGGCGATCAGCCGGCGCAGCGTCTCCTGGTCGGCGGGATTCCGGAAGTCAAGCGTGATGTCCCGCTTGTTGCGATTGAGCGTCAGGAAATACAGACTCTGGTCACCGAGCTGCGGAAGGTTCGCCCGCGTCTCCTCGCCTGCCTTCCGCTCGACCTTTACCACGTCGGCGCCCAGGTCGCCGAGGTGCATTGCGCACGTCGGCCCCGCAATGAATCGCGAAATATCCAGCACCTTGAGTCCGTGGAGACATCCAGTCATGAGGTAGATTCCTGCGTAGGGGTTTCATTTGGCCGGTGCACGGGACCTTTGACGGTCTCTGTCGGAAACGGAACCATTCGGGATGGTCGCTGTGCACTGTAGCCAATCATCTTCCGTTCCTTGGGCTTCAAACGCCTCGCATTGAAACGGGGGAAAACCGGAAAACCGTTTCTGCGGACCTGGGCGCGACCACGCCAAGCGCGGCCGCGCACCTCGGCCTCCGATCAGTAGGCCAACATAGATTGACCTTCGTACATGCTGATCGGGGGGTAGGCCCTTTCGTCGGTGATGACGTCGAGCAGCGTGGGTCGGTCGGCAGCGAAGGCCGTCTTCAACGCCGGCAGGAAGTCCGCCGGATCCTCGATGCGCACGCCCTCGCAGCCACAGGCCCGCGCAATCGCGGCATGGTCTACGGGCGAGAACTCGCAAACATCGGTGTAGGCGCCGAACAGCACCTTCTCTGCGTGCTTCTCGTAACCGAGGATCTGGTTGTTCAGGACGGCCACCACGACGTTGAGACCCATGCGCCGCGCCGTTTCCAGTTCGGACCAGACGTGCCCGAAGCCGCCGTCGCCCACGAGACAGAACACCTTCGCCTGCGGCTTCGCCACCTTGGTGCCGAGCGCGAGCGGCAGGCCCCAGCCAAGTCCCGCCAGGCCACGCGGCGTAATGATGCGCTGGCCGACCCTGCGCGTGGTTAAGAAGTTGGCGACCCAGATCGAGGAGTAGCTGGCGTCGGCGACGATGATCGTGTCTTCGTCGATGAGGCTGTCGAGGTCACGCATCAGCCGTTCGGGGCGAATCGGCCGCGCATCGGAGCCCAAGTGCTGCGTGGCCGCCTCTTGTGTGGACCGGCGGCCCGCCGCGATCTGCTTCTCGACGCCGGCGCGAGCTTTTTTGCGGCGCGAGAGGTCGCACCGGGCAAGGGCTTCGCCGAGTGCCGCGAGCGTCAGCTTGGCATCGCCGACGAGGCGCACCGACTCGTAGTTGCGGCCCACTTCCTGACCGTCGATGTCGAGGTGGATATATGTCGCGGATTTCGGATAGACGGTCCAGCTATCGGTACCGTTCTGGTTCGTTCGGTTGCCTATCAGCAGTACCACGTCGGCGCCGGAGACCATCTCGCGCAGGTCGTGCGTCATACCGCGCGTGCCCATGAAATAGCCGATCACGCCGACCGACAGCAGGTGACACTCGTCCACGGTGCCCTTGCCCATTACCGTCGTGGCGACCGGAATGGCCGCCGCTTCCTGCAGGGCGGCAAGTTCGGCCGCGGCATCGGAAAGATGCACGCCGCCGCCGGCGATGATCAGCGGCCGTTTGGCGTTCGCCAGCAGTTCCGCCGCCTTCTCGATTCTAGCGGGATCGGCGCAGACGCGGTCCAGCGGATAGTACCCGAGCCTGACATCTCGTGAGCCCTTGTCTAGGTTCGGTTTCTCGTTGAGGACGTCGAAGGGCACCAACAGCACCGCGGGGCCCGGACGGCCCGAGGCCGCCGCAGTAAAGGCCATGTCGATGTAGTCGTCGATGCGATCGACGTCGGCAACGCGGCGGATCCACTTGGTGCAGCCCTGGAACAATTCGAAATGATTGATTTCTTGGAAGGCGTTCTTGTCGGTAAAGGGACGTGGCACATCCTGGACGATGGCGACGATCGGCACCGAGACCTTGTACGCCTCGGCGAGGCCGGGCACGAGCAGCGTGGCCGCCGGCCCGTTCTGGGCAGTGACTACGCCCACCTTGTGCGAGATGCGCGCATATCCGTCAGCCATCGCGGCACCGGCGTTCTCGGTCCGGTAGCCGATCTGCTGGATGCCAAAGTCGGGGGCCGCGAGAATCAAAGCGGTCGGCAGGCTCTGCCCGAAGATTTTTTCCACGCCGTGGCGCTGCAGTGCCGCGGCCATGATTCGGGCACCGGTTCTGCGATCGTTGGCTTGGTTTACGAGCGGCTCCGACGATTTCATAATTGCCTCCAGTTCAAAACTACCTCCAGGATAGGGGGGCAAGGACAACCACTCGGTCCGGCAACAAAGGTCACCCCTGCTGCAGCCGTTCCGTTTGCATCACCTCAATTCTGCTGGCCAAAACTTGGATCCAGGAGTGGGGGTAGGCTGAGCACTCTCGGAACTGAGGGGGTAGCCATGTCTCGTGCTGCACTTTCCTCCTCTGCCCGGCCTCGGTTTCAGACGCGCAGCAGCGTTCGGTTCGGGTCGATCTTGGTCCTGATCAGTTTCACTTCCGCTGCGGTGGGTGGGGTCGTTTCGGCAAGCGTGGCCGGAATCTCGGGCGCGAAGCCCATTAGCTCCAGCACCTCGTCCAGCTTCACCCCCGGGTGCAGCGAGCGGATCCGCATGCCGCCACCCTCGCCCTTGAAGTCGAAAATGGCCTTGTCGGTGATGCAGAGCTGCGGGCCGGGGCCGGAAAGGCCATAGCTCTGCCGGGGCACCCCGTGGCGCTGGTGGCCGAGGCTCGTCACGTAGTCCACCTCCTCAACGAAGGTGCGCTGCTTCAGGTCCACCATGATAATCGGCTTGCGCACGAACGCCAGATGTTCGGTCTGCGCCAGGCAGCCGATCAGCCGGGTCTTGATGCTGCCGTCCGGGTGGTTGAGCCGGGTGATGTTGAGATTGCCGTAGCGGTCCACCTGCGCCGCAGATTCGAACGACACGTCGAACCGTCCAAACGCCAACATGTCGTTCTTCTGCGCCGTTTCGGTCAATTGGCTGGCCGCCGGCCAACGGGTAAAGGTATCCTGTAGCCAACTCTGCGGCATGCGGCTAAGGTCGGGCGAGAGCAGGTTTCCCCAGTAAATCGAGGCATCCGGCGCATGCGCGCTCTGGGCCAGCCCGGTCGCCACCACCCCCACCCCGCACGCCAGCGTGAACGCGCGGTCGGTCGTGCCAACGCCAATGAACACTAAATCCCCGTCGGCAATCTCGCGTGCTACCGCAGCCGCAAGCAGTTCGTTGGTTGTGTATTGTGCGCTCACGCTGTTCTCCCTTTGACAGAAAGGCGCTGCCGGAGTGCCTTGAGGCCACCGAAGCGGGCAAGATAATCCGCGTGCGTGGGCACCCCACGAACGTATTCATCCACATATGCCTTCGCCCCTTCTGGCGTCCTGCCCGCCTCGGTGTAGGCCTGTATCGCGTCCACGTCTTCGTCGTAGTACGCGTCCACGGCAAGCGGATGGGCGCCAAACGGCGCCTCGACCACGCATTCCACCCATTGTGCCGGAATGTAGGTCAAGTTCGGCTGGCGCATGATCTCCTCGTAGTCGACGATCTCCTCCACCGTCACGATCAGACGCTTAGAGCCGCGAGCAACGCTCTGGTCGAAATCGTCGGCGTCGCGGGCTAGTGGCCATTGCACGTTGCCAAAGCGGTCGCCGCGGTAGCCGTGTATTATGGTGAAGTCGGTTTGCAAGGCGCGTACCGCCGCGTACTGCTCTCCGGTGAACGGGCAGGCGATCTCGGTGACTAGCGACGGGTCCTGCTTCGCCATATCAGTGCCCAGCAGCGCTTTCACCGGCGCGAAGGTTACGCCGTTGCAGGCCGCCAGGATGCGCCCCCCCATGGCGGATTCGGAGAAGTCGCCGACCGTTACTTGGCCTGCCTCGACCGCCCGGCGGAAACTCGGTGCCAGCCCGTGCCAGAATAACCCCACGTACACGCTTTCCACGCGCGCCAGTAACCCGGCGGCCGCCAGCATGTCGACCGACAGTCCTGTCGAGAACGCATAGAACGACAGATTGCCAATCGACTGTCGAATGATCTCTCGCACGATGGCAACCGGCTGGCGGCGCTCTATGCTGCCGCCAATGGCGATTCGGCTACCGCTTGGGATACGTCGCACCGCTTCGGAAAGGCTGGTAAGCTTCTCTTTCATAGCTTCTCTTTCATGTGAAGGGGCCCAATCCCAGGCTGCGGCCCACTCAGGAAGGTCCATTGCAGTAAAATTGACAGGTATATTAAAAAAACGTTTTTATATCGGCAGTCAAGACCACCCATTCCGGCTTCCGGCCTTTCATAACTTTTCCGTCATATGAAGGAGCCCAATTCCGGGCTGCGGCCTACTCAGGAAGGTCCGTCACGGCAAAATTGACAGGTATAATAAAAACGTTTTTTTGCCGACAGTCAAGTCCACTCATTCCGGCTTCTGGACTTTTTTCGGCTTCGCCACCACCGGACCTCCTTGCTTCTTGCCCCGCTCGCGCGGCGCCGGCCCAGTCGATCCCCGCACGATCAGTTCGCTATAGAATATGTGCGCCTGGGCCGCCACGTCGTTGCCCTCGATCATGCGCAGCAGCATCGTTGCGGCTTGCATACCCATCTTGCGCCGGGGCGGCCTTGTGGTCGTCAAGTTGACACCAGAAAAGGCGGCAAACGGAATGTCGTCGTTGCCGACAAGCGAAACGTCTTCCGGAACACGGATGCGCCGTTCCTGTGCAACCTCCATGATGCCAATGGCATTCATATCGTTGCTGGCCAGGATTGCCGTCGGGCGTGGCTGTATGGCGAAGATTGTCGCGGCTGCCACACGGCCCGCCTCGCTGCCGTAGTCGTTGGCGATGGCAAGCGAGCTATCCCTTTCGAGACCATACCGTTGAACCATTTCCCAATAGGCATGCAGCCGTTCCTGCGCCGTGCTTGATTCGGGGGGGCCCTGCACGAAGGCGATGCGGCGGTGGCCAAGATCCACTAGGTGCCGAATCGCTACTTCGACAGAGTGGCGGTTGTCGTTCCCAATATAGGGGTCGGGAAAGTCACTAGAGCGGCGATGCATCAGGACGAACGGAATATCTGCAAGCAATGCGCGGATCTCGGGCGATTGGCAGTATTGAGAAATGAGCACCATGCCATCCACATGGCGGTCGCGAAGTGTCTGCATGAGCTTGATCTGGCGGGTCTGCAGTCCATCCGTGATGCACAGGATTACACTGAAATTCTCGCTCGTCGTGACGTCGTTGATGCCGCGCAGGTGATCGATAACGGAGAGGTTGACTACGTCGGCAACGACCACGCCGATTGCCAGGCTCCGGTTCAGCCTGAGCCCCTGGGCGATCGTAGAGGCGCGATAGCCGAGGCGGTTGGCAGCATCGAGCACCAGCTGGCGCTTCTCCTCCGTGACGTTGCTCTTGTTGGCCAGGGCATTGGAAACCGTGGACAACGCGAGGCCACATTCTTCCGCTACGTCCTTGATCGTCACTCGGCGGCGCTTCTCCACACTCAAACTCCTCATTTCAGGTGGCATTTCGTTTTTTTTCTGAACGAGCCTCCCGCAACTGTAATTGAACGTCAAGGGGCCGATGAAAGAAAAACGTTTTCATGATGTTTGGATGGCGTTATAGTTCATTTGTAAATCTTCTTGACCATGCACGCTTTGGCAGACGCAAAAAGGGAGGCCAAAATGATGTCAAGACTCTTAAACTGTCTGTTATCCGCTGCAGTCGTCACGTGCTGTTCAGCCGCCGCTTATGCTGAGGACATCGAGGTTCTGCACTATTGGACTTCCGGCGGCGAATCCAAGGCAGTCGCTGTCCTGAAGCAGATGATTGAGAAGCAGGGCTATACTTGGAAGGATTCCGCCGTTGCCGGCGGCGGCGGCGCCAACGCGATGACCGTGCTGAAATCGCGCGTAGTGGCGGGCACTCCGCCCGCCGCAGTACAGATGCGTGGGCCGGTGGTGCAGGAATGGGCGAGGATGGGCGTGCTCGCTCCCATAGACGCTGTCACCGGCAATTGGGCCAAGGAACTGGCGCCGGACGTCAACGCCGCGTTGATGGAGGGCGGCCACTATTACGCGGCGCCGCACTGGATCCACCGCACCAACTGGCTGTGGATCAACAAGATAGCCCTCGACAAGGTTGGCGGCAGTCCGCCAACCAACTGGGACGAGTTCTTCGCGCTCGCCGACAGGCTAAAGGCTGCCGGATATGTCGCCATCGCGCATGGTGAGACCCCCTACGAGGACGGCTACCTGTTCCAGAACACCGTGCTGTCGATGGGGGCCGACTTCTTCCGGAAGGCCATCCTGGAGCACGACCAGGCGACGCTGACCTCTCCCACGATGGTCCGGGTCTTTGACATCCTGCGGAAGATGCAAGATTATTTCGACAGCGGGCAGACGGGCCGCGCGTGGAATATGTCGGTCCGCATGCTGATCACGGACAAGGCCGGCATGTTCTTCATGGGAGACTGGGCGAAGGGAGAATTCTCGGCCGCCAACAAGAAACCGAACCAGGACTATGTCTGCGCCAATGTTCCCGGAACGGCCGGTTACTTCGCCTACATCGTCGACGGCTTTGTGTTCTTCCGCCAGAACGGCGGTGATGCCACCAAGGGCCAGCTCGCCATGGCGGCAGACATCCTCAACCCGGCCTATCAGAAGGTCGCTGCGGCCTATAAGGGCGCCATCCCGGCCAATATCACGGTACCGGTCGACGGCTTCGACGCCTGCGCTCAGAAGTCCGCTGCGGACCTGAAGGCAGCGTCGAGCAGCAACACCCTCGTGGCGTCCATGAACCAGGGTGTCGACGAGGCGCGGCTCGGTGCCATTATCGAGGTCGTCAACAAATTCATGAACTCGGATCAGGACTCCGAAAGCGCAGTCAAGGCCCTGGCCGCTGCGTCCAAGGCTATGTAGGACCAGCGGGGTCCCTGACATGTCATTGCCCAAACAAAGTGCCGGCGCGTCGGATAGTTACTCCGGCGCGCCGGCCGGGGTCTCTCCGCCGCGAGAGGCCGGCGTACTGTGTCGTCGGCGATCGGGGTTGGCGATCTGGGCCGACCGTTGGCTGCCCGTGATTGTTCTTTCGCCGAGCGTCATGATCAGCTTCGTGTTCGTCTATGTTTTCGTCCTGATCACCGCCTATCTGTCGTTCACGCCATCGACCCTCATGCCCGTTTACCGCTTCGTCGGGCTGGCGCGCTATCGGGAGCTGTTCGCTAATCCGACATGGTGGGACGCGGTGCACAACCTCGCTTGGTTTGGCGTATTGTTCGTCCTCGGCTGCACCGTGTTTGGTCTGCTGCTCGCGATTCTCATGGACCAGCGGATCCGGGCCGAAGGCGCCTTCCGCTCGATCTATCTCTATCCCCTCGCCCTGTCCCAGGTGGTCGCCGGGACGGCGTGGCAGTGGATGCTAAATCCCGGCTACGGGATTGAGAAGGTCGTCCAGGACCTCGGCTGGGCCGGGTTCCATTTCGACTGGATCGCCGACCCCAGCAAGGCGATCTTCTGCGTCGTCATCGCCGCCGTCTGGCAGTCCACCGGGTTCGTCGCGGCGTTGTTCCTGGCCGGGCTTCGCGGCATTGACGAGGAGATCGTGCGCGCAGCGCAGATCGACGGCGCCTCGATGCCGCTGATCTATCGCCGGGTCATCCTGCCCATGATCCGTCCGGTCTTCTTCTCGGTCCTGCTGATCCTGAGCCACCTCGCGATCAAGACCTTCGACATCGTCGTGGTAATGACCGCCGGGGGACCGGGTACGGCGACGGTCCTGCCGTCGTTGTTCATGTACACCTATTCCTTCGAACGAGGGCGGCTGGGGATTGGCGCGGCGTCGGCTGTGATGATGCTGTTGCTGATCGTAACCTTGCTCGTTCCGATCATGTATATGGAAAGCAGAGCGACCCGAAATGCCAGTTAGGATGTCAAGCGCTCGCGTTCTGA
The DNA here is from genome assembly GCF_026163695.1 of Shumkonia mesophila. Lineage (NCBI taxonomy): Bacteria > Pseudomonadati > Pseudomonadota > Alphaproteobacteria > Rhodospirillales > Shumkoniaceae > Shumkonia > Shumkonia mesophila. The sequence goes on from NZ_JAOTID010000007.1 coordinate 223,073, forward strand.
TCTACGCGACACTTATCGTGTTCGCCGTCATTTTCATCGGGCCGACCTATCTCGTGGTCCTGACGTCGTTCAAGACGCTGGACGACCTCCGACAGGGCAACCTGCTCGGATTCCCCGCGACGTGGAGCTGGGACGCCTGGGCAAAGGCATGGGACAGCGCCTGCACCGGGGTCGCGTGCAGCGGTCTCAAGCCATTCTTCTTCAATTCCGTCAAGATCGTCGTGCCGTCGGTCCTCATCTCGACCCTGCTCGGCTCTCTCAACGGCTACATCCTCGCGCAATGGCGGTTCCGCGGCGCCGATGCCCTGTTCACGATGCTGCTGGTCGGGTTCTTTATTCCCTACCAAGCGATCCTGCTCCCGGCGGCGCGGTTCCTAGGATTCTTCTCCCTGGCCAACACCATTCCCGGCCTAATCGTGGTCCATATCGCCTATAGCCTGGCCTTCACCGTGTTGCTGTTCCGTAACTTCTACGTCGCCATCCCCGCTGACATCGCCAAGGCGGCGCGCGTCGACGGTGCCGGGATGTTCCTGATCTACAGACGGATCTTTCTGCCGCTGTCATTGCCGGCGTCGATGGTTTGCATCATCTGGCAGTTCACGCAGATCTGGAACGACTTCCTGTTCGGAATCGTGTTCACTGGCCCCGACACACGCCCGATCACGGTAGCGTTGAACAACCTTGTCAACTCGATCGAGGGGGTCAAGGAATACAACGTCGACATGGCGGCGGCACTCATTACAGCCTTGCCGACCCTGGTCGTTTATGTCGTAGGCGGACGCTATCTGGTACGCGGGCTTACCGCCGGAGCGATGAAAGGATAAGTGGCCGACAACCGCTACCGGCGGGCACAGGGAGGAGAACGGCTCATGTCTGGTTTGAGTATCCACAATCTGTTCAAGACCTTTCCTAACGGTACCGAGGTCCTGAAGGGCATCAACATCGATGTTCCCGAGGGGGAGTTCCTGATCCTCGTGGGTAGCTCCGGGTGTGGAAAGTCGACCTTGCTGAACATGATCGCCGGCCTGGAGACGATCTCACGAGGCGACATCTATATCGGAGGCCGGCGCGTCAATGATTTGCCGCCGAAGAGCCGCGACATCGCGATGGTCTTCCAGTCGTACGCGCTCTATCCGTCGATGACGGTGCGCGAGAACATCTCCTTCGGCCTGGAAGTACGAAAGATCGCGCCGGATCAGCGCAAAGCCATCGTCGAGCGGGTCGCCGAATCCCTTCAGATCGACCATCTGCTCGATCGACGGCCACGCCAGTTGTCAGGCGGGCAGCGCCAGCGGGTCGCTATGGGGCGGGCGCTCGCCCGCAGTCCCACTCTGTTCCTCTTCGACGAACCGCTGTCAAACCTCGATGCTCAACTCAGGCTCGAGATGCGGGCGGAGATGAAGATGATGCACCGGCGCCTGGGCAAGACGATCTGCTATGTCACCCACGACCAGATCGAGGCGATGACGCTGGGCGACAAGATCGCAGTGATGAAGGATGGTGTCGTCCAACAATTGGGTTCGCCGAACGAGATCTACAACAACCCTGTCAATCGCTATGTCGCCGGGTTCATCGGCGGCCCGCCCATGAACTTCATCCCCTGCCGGATCGAGCCGATGGGATCGGGTGTCGGAATCGCACTCGATGCGGGAGCCGGCCAGAAGCTGATTCCTATCGACATCCCCGCCCATGCCGCCCGCGCGTTGAGTCGCCGCGAAGTGCAACTCGGCGTCCGGCCGGAGCGCATGACCGACGGCGACGGCCGCGATGATGGTTCCAGTCTGAATGTCCGGGTCGATCTCGTTGAGGAAACTGGCCCCGATACATTGGTGTTCGCGCGGGTCAACGGTGCCCGAGTTGTATCCCGCATCCGCCCGAACTTCGTGCCCGAGATCGATTCGATCCTGCCGCTCTACCTCGACCTGACCAACGTGCTGCTATTCGACCCGGTTTCGGGGGAGCGGCTGGACGCCTGACCGTTCTAACCAATGTGCACTGGACTCGGCCTGCATGGAGCCGCCGGAACAGTCGCAACGTCCCACATCCTTTCTCCCGGGCCTAGTTGTGCCGCGCGGCGAGCATGATTGGCATCAACATTCCCGGAGGCACGTCATGAAGAAGCTTTTGAACGATGCATCGAAGTTTGTGGACGAGATGCTGGATGGGCTTTGCCTGGCG